>JAITES010000154.1 GCA_031281925.1 Treponema sp.
AACAGGAACAGACATACGGGAATGAAAAAAGCCAAAAAAGGCAGCCTTATGCGCCGTGCCATTTAGCCTTCCTGTTCCCGATAGTTACGGATCAGCACTTCCCGCACAGCCCCGCGGCCTGCGGCAGAGGAATTGATACGCCTTCCCGCGCTGACAGGAATAATATGGAACCTGTATGGCTCGTAGAGTCCGCGGATAAGGGAGGTATCAGAATTGCTCTCAAGGCATTTTACACCCAGACCGCCCAGACGGACAAACAGATTCCGTAGCCGTTCCTGTTCACCTTCATCAAAACCGCCCGCCTGATAGGAGGTAAATGAAGTACTGCTGATTCTCTGGTAGGGAGGATCGAGATACACAAAGGAACCGCTGTCCGCGGTGGAAAGGGCCGTTTCAAAATCCTCATTCATGATGACGATATCACTTTCTTTAAGATATGAGCTTATACTGCGGAGCAGAGCGGCTTCACAGATTGCAGGGTTCCTGTATCTTCCCATGGGAACATTAAATTCGCCCCGCGAGTTCACCCGGTAAAGACCGTTGTAACAGGTCTTGTTAAGGTATATTAAACGGGCCGCCTTCTGTACATCATTCAGTTTGCCGAAATTTTCCCCGTCCCTGTCCATGTTCCGGATTTCGTAATAGTATTTTTCGTTGTGGTTTTTTGCATGGGTTTCAAGGATCCCGATCAGATCTTCGGCAGAATCCCTGATGATCCTGTAGGCCGGCATCAATTCCGCGTTGCTGTCGTTAATCACCGCACGGCGGGGCATGAGATCGAAGAAGACGGCCCCCGCCCCCAGGAAGGGCTCATGGTAGGTACGGCGGGAAAAGTCCCGGGGAAGCTGTTCACGGATGCGCGGCAGCAGAGCCCGCTTGCCCCCGGCCCATTTTACAAAAGGCCGCAGGAGCCGGTTTTCTTTCATTGCTCCATTATATGCAAAAGAGGCCGGAAAAACCATTAAGCCTGTTCCAATCCATTGACAAATAAAGGATCAGGGCTGATTATTGAGTAGGCAAATATAATCCCGGTCAAAGGAGTCTTACATGCTTATCGGTATCGATCCGGTCATAAGTCCGGAACTCTTGGACGCTCTTTTCCGCATGGGTCACGGGGACGAACTCGTACTGGCGGATGCATTTTTTCCCGGAGACAGCTGCAATTCGCGGGTCATCCGGGCTGACGGTATACGGATTCCAGCCCTGCTGGAAGGAATTCTCCGCCTCATCAATCTGGACTATGCGGTTCCCCACCCTGTCATAATGATGGCCCCCCATGGCAGCGACACCCTGGATCCCTCTGTGGAGACTTCCTACCGGGCAATCGTAGACCGGATCTGGCCGGGAACCCCCGGTACGGAATTCATAGACCGTTTTGAGTTCTATGAGCGGACAAAGAAGGCTTATGCCGTGCTCATGACCGGGGAAACGGTAAAATACGGAAATATTATTCTCAAAAAGGGTGTTATCCCTGTAAAAAACAAATAAGGCCGTTCCCAAACATCAAATTGAGGAATCGTCCGGATAAAACAGCATCGGAGGAAGAAAATGGCGAATTTATCAAGTCTCGTAATGAACAAACCGGAAAATCGTTTCCGGGGGGCCGTACCCAAGATCGGCATCCGGCCGGCTATCGACGGCAGGCGCAGGGGAGTGAGGGAATCTCTGGAAGAACCTACCATGAATATGGCAAAGGCGGCGGCAAAACTTATCAGCGAAAATTTGAAACATCCCAACGGCATGCCCGTGGAGTGCGTCATCGCCGATTCCTGCATAGGCGGAGTGGCGGAAGCTGCGGCCTGTCAGGACAAATTCACCCGTGAAAACGTGGGAATCACCCTTTCGGTAACCCCCTGCTGGTGATACGGTTCGGAAACCATGGATATGGATCCCATGACGATCAAGGCAGTCTGGGGTTTCAACGGCACCGACCGTCCCGGCGCGGTGTATCTGGCCGCGGTTCTGGCGGCCCATTCCCAGAAAGGACTCCCTGCCTTCGGCATCTACGGCCGCGATGTTCAGGACATGTCCACCATCAGCACCATTCCGGAGGACGTGAAAGACAAGATCCTCCGCTTTGCCCGTTCCGCCCTGGCTGCGGTGTGGATGAGGGGTAAAAGCTACCTCTCCATCGGCTCGGTGTCCATGGGCATCGCCGGTTCGATCACCAACGCGGATTTCTTCCAGGAGTACCTGGGAATGCGCAACGAATACGTGGACATGAGCGAACTCGTCCGGCGCTTTGAAGAGAAGATCTATTCCGAAGCGGAATACAAACGGGCACTGGCCTGGGCCAAAGAGAACTGCAAGGAAGGCCCGGACAAGAATCCGCCCAAGGAACAGCACAGTCGCCGCCGCAAGGACGAAGTCTGGAAAACCTGCGTTAAAATGGCAATCATCGTCAGAGACCTCATGGTGGGAAACCCCGATCTGAAACGGAAAGGCCTTCTGGAAGAAGCCATGGGCCACAACGCCATTGCGGCCGGATTCCAGGGCCAGCGCCACTGGAACGATCACTTCCCCAATGGGGACTTCATGGAAGTAATGCTCAACTCCTCGTTCGACTGGAACGGCATCCGCTCCCCATACGTAGTAGCCACCGAAAACGACTGCCTTAACGGCGTTTCCATGCTTTTCGGACACCTCCTTACAGGCGGCGCCTCCGTTTTCGCCGACGTCCGCACCTACTGGAGCCCCGCCGCCATACAGCGGGTAACAGGCTGGAAACCGGAAGGAGCCGCTTCAGGCGGCCTCATACACCTGATCAATTCAGGTTCCGCAGCCCTTGACGGCACAGGCAAGCAGAAAAAAGACGGCAAACCGGCCATGAAACCCTTCTGGGAGATCAGCGCCGAAGAAGCCGGCGCCTGCCTTGATGCGGTAGACTGGCGCTATGCAGACCTGGGCTACTTCCGCGGCGGCGGCTACTCCTCGGACTTCATCAGCGAAGGAGACATGCCCGTCACCCTCTGCCGCCTCAACCTCGTCAAGGGAGTCGGCCCCGTCCTCCAAATCGCCGAAGGACAGACCACCACCATCCCCGGCGAAGTCCACGATAAACTGGACTTGAGGACAGATCCCACCTGGCCCACCACTTGGTTTGCCCCCCGTGTTACCGGTGAAGGCCCCTTCAAGGATGTCTATTCGGTAATGGCCTCCTGGGGCGCCAACCACGGCGCATTCAACTACGGCCACATCGGTGCAGACCTCATCACCCTGGCAAGCATACTCCGCATCCCCGTGTGCATGCACAACGTACCCGCCGACGCCATCTACCGCCCCAGCTACTGGAATTCTTTTGGCATGGACAAAGAAGGCGCCGATTACCGGGCCTGCGCAGCATTAGGGCCTCTGTATAAGTAGGTGTGGCGCCGGAAACGGCACACTGTCTTGTCATTGTTGACTATCATGCAGGCCGGTCGTTACAGCCGGCCTGCGTTTTTTGGTCATAACGGGATCTATGCCCGGGAACCCCCTGGCCGGTTCGCAAGGGAGGCTGGAGGAGGGGAAAAGTCATTTTTTATCATATATGAATACACCGGGCAATCCCGGATCTCGGACACGTTTTTCCGCTTCCCTTGCATACATGCGGGCGCATACATCGAAATCCCCGTTTTAGGTACGTTGTACAATCCTGAAAATTGACGAAGATATATTCGGTCCTGTCCTTTTCAAATTCACGGGAAGCACATGAGACAAAAAATACTGCCGTTTGTACCATGATGAGAAGAAATACTTTTTTGCACAGCCGCTTGTGGATCATGACATAACCTGCAGAATAGTAACAGGTTATTATCTTTTTTCATTAAGGACAAGGGCGGGGCATCCGGGGACTCCGGATTGGAGAGGGGAGCAATTGTTCGTACCCGTAAAAATTTTTGATGCCTCCTGCATACAGATATTTCTGCAAAATACATCAATATTTAGGATGTTTTAGCAACATATATCAATATATGCGAAATATATCATCAAATGTCAATGGTTTCATTTTCTGAACCAGTTTACCGCTATTTTCCCGTCCCCGGAACAGCCAAATATAAGATATTGCTGCCGATTATTGATGCCTTGTTGCAGCGCTGAGCTTGACGGTATCGCGTACCGTGTTGCGCCTTGACAGGGCAAAGCCTGAAATTTAAAATATGAATGAGGGGAATTGTTCCCGTGACAGATAAACAGGAGACAAAAGTGGTTATGACCCATAAGGAGCGGGACCAAAATCTTATGATCGTCACCGCGGTCGAAGGCTATTCCCAGCGGCACAATATGGCTCCAGCCGATGTTCTCAAGCTTTTTCTGCAACACAATATTACCGGCCTGATACGCTCCCAATACAATACCCTGCATACCCAAAGCCTGGACGAAAGCATATTTTTTGCCGAAGACATACTTAAAAGATTTTCGGTATGAGACTGTTTCATGGTTCCAATCAGGATTTTGATACAGTAGATTTATCAAACCGGACACAGGGCGGATTACAGCACCGGTTTGACATTGTTCAAGGACCGGTGGCAAACGACAATACCACACGGACAATCGCTTTATATGTCGCCAGTATATACACGGCGGAAATGGCTTTACAGCAGTTACGCTATTTCAGGCCGAATAACCAGGTGTCCGTTCATACGGAAAAGGCCCTCGCCGGCCTGGTATTGATAAAGAAGGATCGCTATGGAGAATAGATATGTATATAAAGATCAGGACATAAGCGTTGATGTATTAATGAAAATTGAAGACGTGGTTACGAAGATAGCGGCACGGGAATCTAAAAACTTTGATACGACATACGATGATTTTTTGAATTCAAAAACATACAGGGTACTTCAAAACACCAATACTCTTTTATGGGCCGAAAGTGCGGAATTTATTGTTGACGAGTATTATCGGGAATTGGGCGGGTAAAATAATTTCCGGCACGCCGGCGGCTGTGTAAGTAAGGAGCAGGGAACTTTACTTATGGGCAAAAACACCCCCGAGCGGCGGGAGTACATCATGAAGAACCTGCTTGAGGATGCCGGATAGGGGAGTGGCAAATGCGGCTTCCTTCATGTGCGCTTATGTACTGTTCCCCAGGGGACGATGACG
>JAITES010000189.1 GCA_031281925.1 Treponema sp.
ATGAACATGACTTTATCTGCTTTTATGTCGCAGGCGGCAAATTCTTTGAATACCATAGTACAGACTTTTATAAAACTGTTTATATAATCAAGCATCATTTCCTCCAAATAGCGTCCGTCCATAAAGCCGGTCACCTTATATGCCGGCAAACCCCCAGGACACAAGCGCCGTGCGCCGGACTTTATTATGGTTCATTCGATGCCTTTTGATCAATGACCCTGCCCTTCAGGGCCCGGCAGCCGATATTCCCCGCCGGAAATCATCAGCCTGTTTTCGGAGATGCTTGATATAGAGATCGCTGTTTGCCCAGTAATAGGCAAGGGCAAGAAGGTCAACGGAGGCTGCGGTATAGAATTTGTGTTTGCCGGAATTGTTATACCAGGATGTGTTCAGGCCCACAATCTGCACCGGCATTCTAAAGGCTTTGTATTCCTTCCTGAACCTGAACTGAAAACCTGCAGTAACGGTAAAATTGCGGTAATCTATGTCCTTCCAGTCCCTAAAGCTCAGGTAATGTGCCGAAACAAAGGGACCGCCCAAAATATTCATTTCATCCGGAGATATTTTCTTTGCAAAATAACCGGTTTTATTGATCAGGTTATAATAGATGCCAAAATTGAGACAGTCCAGGTAATCTTCTATGACCCCGTTATCCTGCGGATAGGAACGGTACCTTAAAAGATTTATTTCAAGACCCAGGTTTGAATCCCTGTGCTCGATGAATATGTCGAATATATTGAGAAAGAGGCTGATGCTGTTCATATTCAAAGGCCATGCCAGGCCGATGCCAACCTCGCCCAGATTCCAGGAATAATAATAATTTCCCGTGCGTCTCTTGCCTGTAACGGAAACCGCAGGCCCCCTGGCTGTTTCCGGGGGAGCAGGTTCGGCCGGTTCAAAATATACTTCCGTTTCCCGGGAGAACAGGCTGTCATAGTACATTTCTTTTTTTTGCAATGTTAATTCCCGCTCGGGGGCAAAAGAAAAATGCAGTTCGCAGTAATCGGGGAAAACGATGTAATTGTCTTCCTCCAGGAGATACATTATGTATTGATCGCCAAACATAAAATTTTGCTTTTCTTCGCAATAGAGTGAAAAGGAAACGCATAAAACAAGGATGCCGGCAGGAAAGCGCACTAGCCCTGATCCGCAACCTTGAGCCGCATCCGCGCGCGTCTCAGGCTGGCCCTGGCATTGTCCATTTCAAACTTGAGTATTCCCGATTGAAGGCTCTGTATTGCGGCTTTCATGGAAGCCTGTGCCCGCTCACGGTCTATCTCCTGCGGCCATTCGGCGGTGTCAACCATGAGTATGGTCTTGTGTTCTTTCACTTCGAGAATTCCGTCGGTAACAAAGGCGTTTTTCCATTCTCCGTTTTCGTCCTTTATTCTAAGCAGGCCGGTAGAGACCGGAGCGGTGAAGAATGAATGATTGGCATAAACGGTAATTTCCCCGTCAACAAGGCTCACCGTTATTGCCTGTACCTGCCCCACAAAGAAGCGGCGATAGGGGGTATGTACCTCAAAGGGAAAATGTACAGCCATACCTACTTTGCCTTCTCAAGTACATCTTCAATGGAACCTGCCATAAAGAATGCCTGTTCGGGAACGCTGTCACATTCACCGTCAAGGATCAGCCTGAAGCCCCGGACCGTTTCCTTTACCGGCACATAACGTCCCTCTATGCCGGTAAACTTCTCCGCTACAAACATCGGCTGGCTGAAGAAACGCTGTACCTTCCGCGCCCTGACTACGGTGAGCTTGTCTTCCGCAGAAAGTTCATCCATACCCAGAATGGCAATGATGTCCTGCAGTTCCTTGTAGCGCTGCAGTATCTGCTGAACCTGCCGGGCGGTACGGTAGTGTTCCTCCCCGACAACAGCAGGATCGAGAATGCGGGAGGTAGACGCCAAAGGATCCACGGAGGGGTAGATACCCAGTTCAACAATTTTTCTGCTTAATACCGTGGTGGCGTCAAGATGCGCAAATGTGGTGGCGGGCGCAGGATCGGTAAGATCGTCCGCGGGAACATAGACGGCCTGAACGGAGGTAATGGAACCCCTGCTGGTACTGGCGATCCGCTCCTGCAGTGAACCCATTTCATTGGCCAGGGTGGGCTGGTAACCGACCGCGCTGGGAATACGGCCCAGAAGCGCGGAAACCTCCGCCCCCGCCTGGATAAACCGGAATATATTGTCCACAAAGAGCAGCACATCCTGGCCTCCCTCATCACGGAAATATTCCGCCATGGTGAGGCCTGTCAGGGCTACCCTCATGCGGGCGCCGGGCGGCTCGTTCATCTGGCCGAAAACCAGGGCCGTCTTGCTGGTAACACCGCTTTCGTTCATCTCTTTCCAGAGGTCGGCGCCTTCCCGGCTCCGCTCTCCTACTCCGCTGAATACCGAATAACCTGAATGTTCGGTAGCGATATTACGGATAAGTTCCATGATGATGACAGTCTTTCCAACCCCCGCGCCGCCGAAGAGGCCGATCTTGCCTCCCTTGGTATAGGGAGCAATAAGATCGATAACCTTGATGCCTGTCTCAAACACTTCCGTTGCGGGTTTCTGTTCGGCAAAGCCGGGTGCAGACCGGTGTATTGAAGCATACTGTTTGGCGCTGAAAGGCCCGCCGCCGTCAATTACATCCCCTGTGACAGAAAACATGCGGCCCAGAATCTCTTCTCCCACCGGGGCTCTGATGGGAAAGCCGGAATCCTCCACGGTAAGCCCCCGGGCAAGTCCTTCGGTGGCGCTCATGGCGACACAGCGCACCCGGTTATCGCCGGTATGCTGCAGCACTTCCAGTACCACTTTTCTGTCTCCGGAGACAACATTGAGGGCATTGAGAATGGGAGGCACCTGCCCCTCTTCAAAACGCACATCCACTACAGGCCCTACTATCTGTGTAATTACACCGCTATTCGCCATTCTTTTTAGCTCCTCTCAATGAACCTGTCCGGAAAACTGAAATTTCCGAACAATTCTAATCACTCAACGTGGCCGATCCGCCGATAATTTCCGTCATTTCCTGGGTAATATTTGCCTGACGGGCACGGTTGTAGTTTATCTGCAGTGTCCCCAGCATTTCTTCCGCGCTTTTGCTGGCTTCATCCATGGCTGTCATCCGGGCGCTTTGCTCGCTCACATAGGACTCCACCAGGGAACCGTAGATGATCCCCTGGATATAGAGGGGAACCAACGCGTCAAAAAGCGCCGTCTCCGATGGAAGAAATTCAAAGTGCAGTTCCACCCGTTCCCGGCCTTCCCGGGCGGCAAGTTCCTCCTGCATCTTCTCCTTGTTCAGGGGAAGAATCTGCCGTTCTGTGGGCAGCAGTTTTATTGTCGAATACATGTGGGTATAGATGATGTGTACTTCGTCAAAGACGCCCCACAGATACTGCGAGACAATGTAGTCTGTAATTTCCTTGGCGTCCTCCACCGTCGGCATCCGGGAGCGGAAGGAAAAATTCTCCAGAATAAGATACGGCGAATTCACAAAGTAACGGTAACCAATGGCGCCGGTCAGAATAAGGAGGGGGTTCTTTACTTTTGCGCAGAGTTCATTCACCTGGCGGCAGATATTGGCGTTGTAACCTCCGGCAAGACCCTTGTCGCTGGTTACCGCAACAATGGCAGTATGGTAAGCCCCATCCCGGTCTTCATGGCGGAAGAATTGACTTTCCACCTGTCTTGTGCCGCTCAAAATATCGTACATGGATTTCTGAATCCGGGTAAAGTAAGGTTCCGTGTCCTCAAGCACCCGCCTGCCCTTGCGGAGCTTGGCGGTAGAGATAAGGTTCATCGCCCTGGTAACCTGCAGTGTCTGTCTGATCGCCTTCATTCGCAGGCGTACATCCCGTAAATTAGCCATAACTAACGGACACTCTCTTTGTAGGCTTCAATGGCGGCGGAGAGCTCCTGTTCGTTTTCCGCCGTGAGTACGCCGCTCCCGGCGATGCTCTCCAGAAGTTCGGCAGATTTAAGCTTAAGAGATTCCAGATACGCTTTTACAAAAGAGGCGACTTTTTCGGTAGGAACATCCATCAGGTGTCCGTTCGCCGCAAGGAAGAGAATCACCACTTCTTCCTCCACGGCATAGGGCCTGAACTGAGGCTGCTTGAGAACCTCCATGAGCCGCTCTCCCTGGGAAAGCTTGTCCTGGGTAGCCCTGTCAAGATCGCTGCCAAACTGGGCAAAGGCGGCCATCTCCCGGTACTGGGCCAGATCGAGGCGCAGGCGGCCCGAAATTTTTCGAATAGCCTTGGTCTGCGCCGAACCGCCTACACGGCTTACCGAAAGCCCCACATCAACCGCCGGCCTGAAGCCCGCATTGAAAAGCTCCGAATCGAGAAATATCTGACCGTCGGTAATTGATATGACATTGGTTGGTATATATGAAGAAATATCTCCCGCCTGGGTTTCCACAATGGGAATGGCAGTAATAGAACCGCCGCCGCGCTTTTCGGAAAGTTTTGCCGCCCGTTCAAGAAGCCGCGAATGGAGGTAGAACACGTCCCCGGGAAAAGCCTCCCGGCCCGGAGGTCTGCGGAGGAGCAGACTGATTGTCCTGTAGGCTACGGCATGCTTGCTCAGATCATCATACACAATCAGTACGTCTTTTCCCTGATGCATGAAGTGTTCCGCCATGGCTACCGCCGAATAGGGAGCCAGATACTGAAGGGCCGCCGAGTCGGAGGCGCTGGCAAGGACTACAAAGGTATAATCCATGGCGCCGGCCTTTTCCATGTTGTGGATCATGGCTGCCACGCTGGAAGACTTTTGCCCTATGGCACAGTAGACGCAGTAGACACCCTTACCCTTCTGGTTGATAATCGCGTCCACGGCAAGGGCGGTCTTCCCGGTCTGCCGGTCACCGATAATAAGTTCCCGCTGGCCCCGTCCCACGGGAATCATGGCGTCAACGGAAAGAGAGCCGGTTTGAAGGGGAGTATCGACGCTGCCCCGGTCAATAACAGGAGCGGCCGGAGCTTCCACAGGAAGCCATTCTTCCCCGGTGATGGGCCCCTTGCCGTCTACCGGCTCCCCCAGAGGATTCAGCACCCGGCCCATAAGGGACATTCCGGAAGGTACGGAAACAACCCGGCCCGTACCTTTGACCTCTTCACTATCCTTTACCAGGGATTCTCCGGAGAGAAGCACACAGCCTACTCTGTCTTCCTCCAGGTTGAGAACGATCCCGGTGGCCCCGGAACTGAACTCCACCAGTTCTCCGTAAACAGCTTTTTCAAGACCGTACACACTGGCTACCGCGTCTCCCACCTGAACTACTATTCCCGAAGAATCGGTGGAAGCTTTGCCCTCCCAGTTCTGTAACTCTTCCTG
>JAITES010000231.1 GCA_031281925.1 Treponema sp.
CGGGAAGATCCTGCGGCCTCTTATTGCCCTGAGCCGCAGGGATGTTCTTGCCTATCTGGAAGAGCGGGGCATTTCCTACAGGAAGGACAAGAGTAACGATGATATCCGTTTCTTCCGCAACCGGGTGAGGAACAGGCTCATCCCCCTGCTGGATGCCGAATTTCCCCGCTGGAGGACGGCTCTCTCCGCCATGGGGGAAACCCAGCGTCTCTCCGTGGATTTTTTACGCGCCGAAGCTTCCCGTCTGGCCTGGGAGACTGAGCCGGGGAAGGGCCTGCGCTGCCATGCCGCCGCCTTTTTCGGGGCTCCGGAAATAGTCCGGGAAGAGGCCCTCTTTCTGGGGATTGACGCGCTCGCGGGGAAAATGGAGAACCTCAGGCCCAAAAGGAAAGTCCTCCGGGCTTTTAGCCGGGGCCTCGTGAACGGGGCGGATCTCGGCGTTCTTCGTGTGTGCCGGGAGGGAGATTTTGTCCGCATAAGGCCGGGCTTTAGGGGGGAGAGGGAGAAGGGCTTTGCGCTGTTGATTAAAAGCCCCGGAAAATATAAGCTCAATAACACAGTTCCGGTTCTAAACATTAATGTGCTTGATGATAATGCATCTGAAAAAGCCGGAGAACAGGTTTTGTGCGCCGCATTGCCCCTGCTTGTGCGTCCCTGTCTGAAAACCGACACGGTTTCTCCCGGAAGGGGCAGGGAGAAGAGTCTCCGTGATTTTCTCGGTTCGACAGTCCGGGAGGGGGATCTGGCGCTTGTTGACGGGGAAGGGCTGGCCGCGGTGCTGCGGCCCTGTAACGAAGGCTCAGGCAGGGTTTACGGGATTCTTTACCGGAGAAACGCGGCTGCGGAGAATTCAGGAAAAAAGAGAGTAGTTTGTTTAGAAACTTCTGTATAGATTCGGGAGATCGGGGGTATAACATAAATGGAGAATGACAAGAATGAAAAGCCGCCGGTAAGACCGAGCCGTCCCAATCTGCAGGGAGGCAAGCCGAACCGGATTGCCCTGGTCTTCTTCATCCTTATGGCCGGGCTTTTTGCATTTTATTTTTTCAGGAACGAAGGCGGTACGCCGGTCAAAGAGATACGCTACTCCGACTTTAACCGTTATCTGGCCCAGGAGCAGATCGAATCGGTTACCATTCGGGATAACGGCACGCTGGATATTTATCTGAAAGGCGGCGCTCAGAATGCCGCTCAACTGCGGACAATTATTCCCTATGAAGATCCAGGTCTGCTTTCCAGGCTCGAAGAGAAGAAGGTCAATGTTGCCGGGGCGGCTTCAAAGATAAGCCCCTGGCGGATTCTTCTCGAATTTCTTCCGTGGATCATAGGTTTCGGTTTCATCTGGTTCATGATGAGGAACATGCAGGGAGCGGGGAACAAGGCCTTCCAGTTCGGCAAGAGCCGGGCCAAGCTCTATCGGGATGAGGGGAAGAAAATTACCTTCTCCGATGTGGCAGGCCAGAAAGATGCAAAATATGAGCTTGAAGAGGTGGTCTCCTTTCTCAAGGAACCGGGGAAATTTACAAAGATGGGGGCCAAGATACCCAAGGGAGTGCTCCTTGTGGGCATGCCCGGCACGGGAAAGACGCTCATGGCCAGGGCGGTGGCGGGAGAGGCGGGGGTCGCCTTTTTCCACATGTCGGGTTCCGATTTTGTTGAAATGTTTGTGGGTGTGGGAGCCAGCCGGGTGAGGGATCTCTTTGAACAGGGCCGCCGCAGTCATCCCTGCATCATTTTTATTGATGAACTGGACGCGGTAGGCCGTACCAGGGGCGCAGGCTACGGCGGAGGCCACGATGAGCGGGAGCAGACCCTGAACCAGCTTCTGGTTGAAATGGACGGTTTTGATCCCAAGGACGGGGTGATAATCCTCGCTGCCACAAACAGGCCCGACGTACTGGATCCGGCTTTGCTCCGTCCCGGCCGTTTCGACAGGCAGGTAGTGGTAGCCATGCCCGACATAAAAGAACGGGAAGATATATTGAAGCTCCATTCCGCCAGGATTCCTTTGGCGAAAGATGTGGATCTTTCCCGCATCGCACGGGCGACTCCCGGCATGAGCGGCGCTGATATTGCCAACCTGGTGAACGAGGCGGCCCTCTTTGCCGCGCGGACGGACAAGGTCGAAGTCGGCATCAGGGACTTTGAAGAGGCCAGGGACAAGATACTCATGGGGGTGGCCAGAACCACCCTCGTGATCTCCGACAAGGAAAAGCGGATGACCGCCATCCATGAATCGGGCCATGCCCTGCTTCACTACTACCTCAAAAATGCGGATCCCCTCCACAAGGTGACCATTGTACCCCACGGCCGGGCCCTGGGCATGGCGATGTCCCTCCCCGAAGAGGACAGCTACAGCCGCACCAGGGGCTGGATAGAAGACCGCATCGTTATCTGCTATGGCGGCTGGACGGCCGAGAAACTGATCTACAACGAAACAACCACGGGAACCAAGCAGGACATTCAGCAGGCGACCGAAATGGCCCGGCACATGGTCTGTGAATGGGGCATGGCGGAGGAACTGGGGCCGGTGGCTTACGGACAGGAGGAGGAACCCATCTTCCTGGGTAAGGAGATTGCCCGTCACAAGGACTATTCCGAGGATACGGCCCGGAAGATCGACAAGGCGGTAAATGAGATACTGGAAAAGGCCATGGACAGTGCCCAAAAGATCATCGAAGGCCACAGGCCGGAACTGGAAAAGCTGGCCGAAGCCCTGATGAACCGGGAAACTCTGGTTGACGATGAGGTACGGGAGATCCTGGGTCTGCCGCCCCGGGTAAATCCGGCCTCCCTTTCAGGATAAGAGCGGCGGCTTGTGCATGCCGCGGATTTTGCCCTTCGGAGTGTTGAGGTGCCAGGGCCTGAGATGAAGAAGTGCCTTTTTTGCGTTTTACTTTCCCTCCCTTATATGTTCCTCTTTGCCCAGATTCCCGATCCCCGGCCCGGAGAAACCGCCTCTGCGGATCTCTATGTCCAATGGGCGGAAAGGACTATTGCGGGAGGCCGCTGGAGCGAAGCCCTGCCGGGACTGGAAAAGGGCGCCGATTACCGGGATGTTTCTTCGGATCTTTCCTATTTATTGGCCCTGGCCCGCAGCCATGAGGGTCTGCCCAGGGGTGCGGTGCTTGAGGCTCTGGGCTGGGCCAGGGAAGCGGGGAGATGGACGCGTTATACCCGCTCTGATTGCGACCTCCTTGAAGCGGAGGTTCTTGTCGGGATCAGGAACTACGCCGGGGCTTTGAGACTCCTCAGAGAGAATATGCAGGACAACGATACCCTGGTATTGACCCTTCTGGCCCTGAAGGGTCTTCCGGACATACATTCTTTTTACGATGTTCTGGCCCAAACCCTGAGCCGTTATCCGCGCGATCCCCGGCCCGTACGCATACTTTTTGATTATTTACAGGAAGATTATACCGGTCCGCGCTCTCCCCGGGCCAATGAAGCGGACCTGGCGGCGCTGGCCCTGCGGCGGCTTCCCTACCTTCTGGAGGCCGACCCTGAACTGGCCTGGCTTGCCGCCCCCTTTATCCGGGACAGCGCGGAGGCCCGCCGTCTTGTGGAAGCCTACCGGGCAAAAGGGAATCCTTCCCGGGAGAGCATTCCCGTATCTCTCAATCTGGGGATAATTGACGATTTTACGGCGGTTGATGAACTCTTTGCGGCAAGAAACGGCAAAAGAAGTGTTTCATATATCCTGCTTGATGCGGTATGGAGACTGCTTCGCAGTGTTGAAGGGCGGGAGTATTACAGACGTAATCTTCTTATGTTTTCCGGTGTTATTACACTGGATAAGGATCGGGACGGCAGGCCGGAAGCCCGGGCCCGTTACCTGGATGGGATGCTTCAGTCATTCGCTCAGGATGTCGATCAGGACGGCCTTAACGAGCTTGAGGTGACTTTTGAAGCGGGGGATTTTCCGGCGTCCGCATCCGTGTCTGAGTCTGCGCCGGGGACAGGAGTTTTTGCCCTGCCCCGCAGCGGGGAAGATCGCAGGAAATTTGTCGTTTACTGGGAGAAGTATCCTGCGGTTCTCCGGACGGAATTTAACGGGGAACTCTATATTCCCCGGCCCGGGGAATTTTTGTACAGGCCATTCAGGTTTGTCGATCTTCCCGGCGGGCCTTCAGGGCTCCCGTACCCTCTGCCGGAAGAGGATTACAGCCCGCTGACCCGGAGGACGCTGGTTTCCTTTGCGATAGAGATCCGGCGTCCCAGCGTGGAGTTCCCCGGCGCCGAGGAACGGATAGAACTGGCGGAAAGCATAGCGTTGAATTCGGCGGAATACCTTGACGGCCGCAAAGTTTCGGAAACACAGTATTCCCGGGGAAGGCCCGTGCAGGAAAGGCTGGATCTGGATCTGGACGGAAGAATGGAAACCCTCAGGCGTTTCAAACAGGAGATTAGCCGGGAAGAAGCTTTACGGGATGATCAGTTCCCCTGGGATGTTCCGGCGATCATCGAATATACGGAAAGCGATTGGGATGGGGATGGGATCTATGAAAGTGCCGAAGAGTATCTTCCCGGCGGGACTGTTGTTCCCTCCTGGGATATGGATGGAGACGGGAGGAGAGAGCGGTAAAGCCATGCGGAGTTGTAGTATGAACAAGTTTTGTCTGGTATTGGTATCTATATCTTTACTATTTTTGCTTTTTTCTTCGTGCCTTTCGATGACCGCGCAGGAGCGGCGTCTGGAGCCCAAGCGTTCCACCAATGAACTGCGTGTTGAAACCATAAGGACGGAAGTTTCCAAAGAACCCGGCAGGGCCATTCACCTTATCGGGGTATATAAAACGATCTATCCTGACTGGCAGGAAAGTGATGTTGCCGCGGAACTGGAATCGCTGGAAGCTCAGTCCCGGGAGAATCTCCGGCAGGCCCAGTTGGATGCCGTCCGGGAGGAACGCTACGATGATGCGGCTTCCCTTGCCCGCTCCCTTTCAAGCCTCGGCATCACGGTGGAAAGCACCGGTCAGGAACCGGATCTGCTCCTTGCCGATGCAAAAAAACAGCTTGCCGCGGGAAACAGCCTCGGCGCTTTTCTTGCCGCCATTCAGGCCAATGAATTGAAGACCTTGAGTCCTGAAGACGCCCTCTTTTTTCTGGAGAAGGCCATGGAAGCCCGGCAGAGGAGGACCGCCGCACGTTTCCTCACCATCGCGGAAACCGCGGGGGGAGAGATTCCGGAGGAACTCAGGATCTATGCCGAAGGCGGGGATGCGCCTCCCGACATGATCAAGGGTGTGGCAACGATACTGATTGACCGGGGCATGAGGATAGAGCGGGGCAGGGGCGTTCCCGACAGGATGCTCGGTTCAGCCTTTTTTGTTGACGCTTCGGGGCTCCTTATAACCAACTACCATGTGATCGAAAGTGAAGTGGATCCTTCCTACGAAGGTATTTCCCGGATGTATATACGCATGGGGGACGCCTCAAGCCCCCGGATTCCCGCAAAGGTAATCGGCTGGGACAAGGCCATGGATCTTGCCCTGATAAAGGCGGATCTGAAACCGGAATATGTTTTTTCCGTGGTTGACAGGATCACCCCCGTGGTGGGGGAGACGATCTATGCGATTGGGTCTCCTGTCGGGCTTGAAAAAACGGTAACCCAGGGAATTGTCAGCGCGCTGGGCCGGCGCTTTCT
>JAITES010000254.1 GCA_031281925.1 Treponema sp.
TGAAAATAGAGACGGGATATTTGTTCACGTCCACACCCTCTGGAAACGGCATTGAGAACGGGTTTTTATGTCGTTCTATGTGTCGTTTTTCATCCGTATAGGATTGTGAACGCCCTCTGTAAGGGTAGTTCATTGCATAACTCCTTATCCCATAAGGAATTAGCTCATTCTGGGGAGTGGAGGATTTGAACCTTCGAAGGCTGAGCCAACAGATTTACAGTCTGCCCCATTTGACCACTCTGGAAACTCCCCGGGTTACATTCAAAATTCTTGCGTAACTTCAGCGCCGGTCCTTGACAGGAAGCCGCCTCCCGGAATCGAACCGGAGACCTCATGATTACAAGTCAAGTGCTCTACCAGCTGAGCTAAGGCGGCGCAAGAATATTAAATAAATTAGCGGAATAGCCGTAAATAGTCAAGGACTCTTGAAAGAATTCGAATTTATTGCTACACAAATAGGAGCTTTATAGTATTTTGCAGGAGAACCCTTTCCCATGCCCAAGAAGCCATTCTATTCAGAGGGGCTTTATTTTTCCTGTGCCCGCTGTTCTGCCTGCTGCCGGTATGAAAGAGGCTATGTGTTTTTGTCAAAGGCGGATGTTCAAAGTCTGGTGCAGGCCTGTAAAATGGAATATGGGCATTTTGTCCAGGTTTATTGCCGTTGGGTTCCCATGGGGGATGGGAATGAGCGTCTTTCCCTCAGGGAAAAGGCAGGATTTGACTGTATCTTTTGGTCTGACGGGTGTACGGTTTACCGGAACCGGCCTTTGCAGTGCAGAACCTTTCCGTTTTGGGCCTCTGTCCTCAGCTCTCAGGCGGCATGGAAGACGGCGCAAAGCGGCTGTCCTGGAATGGGGCAGGGGGAGTTTCATTCCGGAGAAGAGATTGAAGCCTGTCTCGCAGAACAGCAGGAAGAAAAGCTCATCAGCAGAAAGAATTCCGGGGTGAGGGGGGTATAAATGCTTATCCGTTTTTGGGGAGTCCGCGGCTCTCTTCCTTCGCCTCAACTGCCTTCTCAAATAAAGAGCAAAATATCCTCAATTCTGGAACGCCTTACTCCTGCCGATCTTGAAAGTCCTGAAAGCCGGGAACGCTTTCTTTCCGGGCTGCCGCCCTGGCTTTTTGGTACCGTGGGGGGCAATACCACCTGTTTGAGCATAGCCGTGGAAGAAAAACCCCAGGAGATCATCGTTTTTGATGCGGGTTCGGGGCTGAGGGAGCTTGGCATCTCTTTTTCCAAAGAAAAGCCCAAACCAGATCATTATCACGTCTTCTTTTCCCATGTTCATTGGGATCATATCATGGGGCTTCCCTTTTTCAATCCTGCATACGACCCTTCGGTTTCCATTGATTTTTACTCTCCCCGGACGGATCTGGAGAAGATACTCAGGGATCAGATGGTGAGCCCCTATTTCCCGGTAAGCATGGATTCCATGGGAGCAAAAAAAGATTTCCATGTCCTGGAAAAAAGTGTTACCTTAGATACTATAACCGTTTCCTGGAGGAAGATGAATCATCCGGGGGATTCCTATTCCTACCAGGTAAATGACGGGAAACATCGCTTTATTTTTGCCACCGACACGGAGCTTTCGGCGGAGGATTTTATGAAAACCCCTGAAAATATCGAGTATTTTCAGGGCGCCGATGTAATTGTGATGGACTGTCAGTATACTCTGGGCGAAGCCATAGAAAAATACAACTGGGGACACAGCGCTTTCAGTCTTGCGGTAGATTTTGCCGCTAATTGGGGGATTAAGCACATGGTCATGTTTCATCACGATCCTACGTATAACGACCGGAAACTCTTCAACAACCTGCAATCCGCACGCTGGTATACGGAACGGATGAACATCAAGGGGCTCCAGTTATCTCTGGCGATGGAAGGCCTGGAAATAAGGCTTTAGACTGATGCCCAGACCTCTTGCCGCGCTTATTACAATCTTTTGTATTCTTATTGCCCTTTTCCTGCTCTTTTCCGCAGCCCTGATCGGGGCGGCGGTCTATTTCAACGCTCCTCCCGTAGGGGAACCGCGGGCAAACATTCAGGATCCCTGGCTTAGAGTAGAAGATTCACATTCCGCGGTTCTTGAAGTTCGTAATGGAGAAAGCGCCCGTTCCGTGGGAAACAGGCTGGAAGAAGCCGGTCTCATCCGCAGCCGTTACTTTTGGGATCTCCTGGCCCGCTACCGGAAGGAGTATATCAAAACCGGAACCTACAGGCTGGAATTGCCTGTCAGTTCAGTCAGGCTCTATTCGGTTCTGGTTTCCGGAAAACAGCTTCTCCTCCGTGTTACCATTCCCGAAGGGAATACTCTTAAAAAAACCGCCAGGATACTTGAAGAAGCGGGTATCTGTTCCGCATCCGGTTTTCTTGCCGCTTCGGAGGATAAACGCTTCATAGAGTCTCTGCATATTCCCGCAGAAACGCTGGAAGGCTATCTCTACCCGGATACTTACTTTTTTCCGCCGAATTACCCCGTACAGCTGGTAATCAAGGCCATGACGGATACTTTTTTCAGCCGTCTGGAGAGCATATATCCTGCCGTTTTTGAATTAAGCCCGGAAGAGATCCACCGGAAACTCATTCTTGCCTCGATTGTGGAACGTGAGTACCGGTTGGCCGAAGAGGCTCCCCTCATGGCGGGAATTTTTTTTAACCGTCTTGAAATCGGCATGGCCCTGCAATCCTGCGCCACCGTGGAGTATGTGATAACTGAAATCCAGGGAAGGCCGCATCCGGAAGTCCTCTACACTCAGGATACGGAGATCCGTGATCCCTACAACACCTATATCAGGCCGGGACTTCCTCCGGGCCCCATTTCCTCCCCCGGCTCGGTAGCCCTTAAAGCCGTGTTTGCGCCTGAAAGTTCAGACTACCTTTACTTCCGGCTGGTTGACCCGGCAACCGGACGGCACTACTTCTCCCGCACTCTCGACGACCATATCAGGGCCGGGGCTCTCTATGTCAAAAGTTCACCTGCGGGGAGGCCGCGCAGCTGATGCCCCGCATCGCCCAGTCTACAATTAATGAAGTAAACGACAAACTGGATGCCCTTTCTGTCATGAATGATTACCTCAAGCTGGAAAAAAAGGGAAACCGTTATTGGGGTCTCTGCCCCTTTCATAACGAAAAAACACCCTCGTTTACCGTGGATCCCGACAGAAAGATGTACCACTGCTTTGGCTGTGGTAAGGGCGGGGGAATCATCAGTTTCATCATGGAGATGGATAAACTCACCTTTCCCGAAACTGTCGAAATGCTGGCAAAACGTTTCGGTGTAGAAATAGTGTATGACAAGACTTCAGGCCCTGTTCCCGAAGAAGGAACGGTCAAAAAAACCGAAGAATTTTTTGAACTGTACCGCCGGGTAACCGTGAGTTTTCACCATTTTTTGGTGGAAAAGACTGAAGGCCGGCGGGCCTATGAGTATCTTTTGGATAGGGGCATCAGCAGGGAGATGATTGAACGTTTCAGGCTGGGTTATGCCCCGCAGGATCGGCGCTGGCTCTATGGGTTTCTCGGTAAAAAAGGCTATTCTCCTGCCTTTCTTGCGGAATGCGGCCTTTTTTCCGAAAAATATCCCCAATCGGCCTTCTTTTCCGGGCGTCTGATGTTCCCCATCGCGGACCGGCTGCAGAGAACCATTGCATTCGGCGGAAGAATTCTCGGGGAAGAGACAGGCCCCAAGTACATCAATTCCAGGGATTCGGCAATCTTCAAGAAAGGTCAGACCCTCTTTGCCATAGATCTTGCCCTGCAGGAGATTCGCAGAACCAAGACGGTTTACCTTGCGGAAGGTTATATGGACGTAATTGCCCTTCATCAGGCGGGAATTTGCAATGCCGTGGCTCCTTTGGGGACGGCTTTTACCGATGAACAGGCAAAATTGCTCCGCCGTTGGGCGGAAAAGGCCTTTTTGGTCTTCGATTCGGATGCCGCGGGCCAGAGTGCGGCCTATAAGGGCATCCTTACCTGCAGGCGCAATGCCCTTGCCTGCGAAGTTCTCGTCCCCGGACAGGCGGAAACGTCCCCCGATAAGCCTCTCCCTGCCAAAGATCCGGCGGATATTCTTAAGAATTTTGGCAGTGAAGCATTGCAAAATAATATGAAATGTTTTATAAATGATTTTGATTATCTTTTGGAAAGAGGCAGAATCCTCTTTGGTACAACCGGGTCGGAAGGAAAGACAAAAGCGGTGGCATTTCTTTTTCCCTATCTGGAAGCCCTCGATTCCGATGTATCCCGGGATACCTGTATTACTGCTATTGCCGATGCCTTTCGGGTGGATAGGGGGGCGGTACAGGGGGATTATAACCGCCGCCTGGAACAGGATCGCAGGCCGTCTGTTCCCGAGGAGGGCAAACAGTCAAAACCGATTCGCGGGAATGAGGAGCTTCATCTGCTCACTGCAGTGGCAGTAAATAATTATTTGTACCCGCAATTCCGATCAAGGCTTTCGATACAGGAAATTGAAGATCCGGCCGCCAGAGAACTCTTCGTTGCTTTGGAAGAGTGTTATGTTCATGAAGAAACAGGCGTCGATGATCTTCTTTCACGTATTTCAGAGGAGGACTTGAGGAATTATATTTCGGAAAAGGGGAACTCACAGGAATTTTCAGTCAATCCGGAGCAGCTCGTAGAAGACGGCATCCGCAGGGTAAAACAGAGGCGGCTCAAGCATCGTCTGGCCGAAATTGTAGCAAAGTTGCGTACCCTGAACAAAGAGCAAGGAACGGGACAGGGATTGATGGACAATGACCGGCTTGAGGATCTCCTGGCGGAAAAAAAGTATCTGGATACCGAATTGCGGAACTTGGAAGGAAGATAAGGAATGGAAATACAAACGCAGGAAATAGCGCCCCCCGGGACAGAAAATTCTGAAGTTTCCGGAGCCGCAGCCCAGGATACGGCAAACCAGGCGCAAGATACTGTAGCGCTGGATCCCGCCGTTATAAAGCTGATTGAATATGCAAAGGAAAAGAAAACCCTCTCCTATGAGGAATTATCCGATTATCTGCCCGAGCATATCGCCAATACGGACAAAATTGACGAGGTTCTCTCCCTTCTGGAAGCCAATAACATTCAGCTTATAGAAGAGGAAAACGCCGGAGAAGAAGGCGGGGAAGGCGAGTCCCGAAAGGGCCGGGAAACGGAAAAGAAGCGTCTTGTCTACAGCGACAAGGAATCTTCTGTTGATGATCCAATCAGACTCTACCTCCGCGAGATAGGCCGGGAAAATCTCCTCACCGCAGAACAGGAAGTAGAGCTTTCCAAACAAATGGAGGAAGGGGAAAACATCATCAAGGGAGTGATCAAAAAATCCGGCATGATCATCCCTGAATTTTATCACATTGCCCAGAAGGCTTTTTCCAAACGGGATCTCCGGGAACTCAATCTTTCCAAAAAAGAGATAACTGAACACATGACAGAGCGGCGCAGGCTCAACCAGTTCTATAAGGAAACCCTCAGGCTCGTTTTGGGGGATCTGAAAAGCTATATTGAGTTGAAACGCAAGATCATCGTCCGCGGCGGCAGTTTTTTTGACGACACTGAACTCAATGAGATTCGCCGCCGAATCATGAAAAATATCGGAGAGTCGGAAATTCATCCTGAGGAGATCACCGGGTTTTCAGAAAAGTTTATCCAGGCGGCCAAGAAGATAAAACGCTGCAAGAAGGAACAGGAGAGAATCGAAAAGCACCTCCGCGTTGCTTCATTGAAGGAACTACGGACTCTGGGCCGTTTTCTCACCATCAAGGAAGAACGGGAACGGCTTGAGGAAGAGTTGGGCCTCAGTTCCGACGAGATAAAAGAGAAGATCCGCCTTATTCAGGTAACGGAAAAGAAACTCAGGCAGATGGAAGCGGAATTCGAAGAATCAATCGAGAGCATCAATCTTATGGCCAAGGAGATAAGCCGCGGCCGGGTGATGATGAAAAACGCTAAAGATCGCCTTATCAAGGCAAATCTGCGCCTTGTGGTTTCTATAGCCAAACGCTACACTAACCGGGGACTTCACTTCTTCGATCTGGTACAGGAAGGGAATATCGGCCTTATCAAGGCGGTAGAAAAATTCGAGTATCAGAAGGGCTTTAAGTTTTCCACCTATGCAACATGGTGGATACGCCAGGCCATAACCCGTTCCATATCGGATCAGGCCAGGACTATCCGGGTACCGGTTCACATGATCGAACAGATCAACAAGGTGGTCCGGGAATCCCGTCAGCTTCTTCAGGTACTGGGCAGGGAACCCACCGATGAGGAAATTGCCGAAAGGCTCGGCTGGACCGCCCTGAGGGTAAAGTCGGTAAAGAATGTAGCCCGGGAACCCATAAGCCTTGAAACTCCTATCGGAGAAGAGGAAGATTCACTTCTGGGAGACTTCATCGAAGACAAGGATGTGGAAAACCCCGCGAACCAGACGGCTTTCAAGATGGCTCAGGAGCAGATCTTCGAGGTGCTGTCCACGCTTCCTGCCCGTGAACAGGAAGTGCTCAAGATGCGTTTCGGTCTGGATGACGGGTATTCATTAACCCTTGAGGAAGTGGGACTCTACTTCAATGTTACCCGTGAACGGATCAGGCAGATTGAAGCAAAGGCCTTGCGGCGCTTGAGACATCCCAAACGAAGCCGTAAACTGAAGGACTATTTGGATCATTGAGACTTTCCCGTTCGGAAATGTTTCTGAAGCAGGGCCGCTGGAGCCCAATTATTTTACAGAGGTTACTTATGAAAATGGAAGAGGTTTTTGAAAAGCTGCGTACCCTGCAGGATATTCTTTCAAAAAAGATTGCCCTTGAGCAGGCAAAGCAGGAAAAACCGAAAATACTGGATACCCAGAAAGAACTCCTGGCACGGATGAAAAAATCCTTTATCGAGCGGAATCAGGAATACGAGAAAGCCAGAGTGAACGAGGTGGAACTGCGTAACCTGCTTGCGGAAGCGGAGGGGATGCGGGAAAAGGCTGAAAAACACATGGATGCCATCAGTACCCAGCGTGAGTATGAGGCTCTGGACAAAGAGATTCGGGACGCTGCGGAAAAAGAGCAGCAGTACAGGAAAGAACTGCAGAAGGAAGAACGGCTTCTTTCGGATCTTGATGAGCAGATGAAGCAAAATACCGCCCTCATTGAACAGCAGGAAAGAGAATTTGAAGATCGCCGTTCGGGAATAGAATCGGAAATCGCCGCAATAGATGCACAGCTTGAAGAGCTGGCCCATAGCGAAAAAGAGATAAGCCCCGATCTGGATCCGGAGGTGTTCTTCAAGTTCGAACGGATCGTAAAGAACAAGGGCGGACGCGGCATCGTTGCCATTAAAAACGGAGTCTGTATGGGCTGTCACATGATTCTGCCTGCCCAGTTTGCCAACCAGGTTCGCCTGGGTAAGGAAATAGTATTCTGCCCCTACTGTTCACGTATTCTCTATTACGAAGAATCGGAAGATGGTGAGGATGAATTCTTCGACACGGAAGATTCGGGGAGCCTCTCCGATCTGGATGATCTTGAAGAAGATTTCGATGAAGATGAAGAGGAGGAAGAAAAGATCAACATCGACTATGAAGAGTGATAAACCTTCATGTCGTGGAACAGGTTTTTATAGCGATGAACCAGGCTGCCGCCGTTTGAATGTACTTTGTAGTTCAGGCGGAGGAAAGTCCGGGCTCCGCAGGGCATGATGCCGGATAATACCCGGGCAGAGGCTGCGAAAGCATCCTCCGACAGACAGTGCAACAGAAAAAACACAGCGAAGGCGCTGCCGCAAGGCCGGCGCCCGCAATGGTGAAAAGGCGGGGCAAGAGCCCACCA
>JAITES010000026.1 GCA_031281925.1 Treponema sp.
AGAAAGAGTGCTGGCCGTTGGTTCCCGGCTCACCGAACACGACGGGGCCTGTGGCATAGGCGATTGTCTCTCCGTTCCTGTTTACCCGTTTGCCGTTACTTTCCATGTCAAGCTGCTGCAGGTGGGCGGGGAAACGGGAGAGGGCCTGGCTGTAGGGGAGGATTGCCGTGTAGGGGTAAGCCAAAAAGTTCCGCTCCCACACCCCGATAAGGGCATCAAGGAGGGCGGCGTTTTCGTGAATGTCTCCCCGGAGCGCGAGTTTGTCCGCTTCGGCGGCTCCCGAAAGAAATTCGCTGAAGGTTTCCATGCCGTATACCAGTGACAGTATCACTCCGCCGACCGCGGAACTGGAGGAATAGCGGCCGCCGATATAATCATCAATATAAAAGGAATCCAGATATTCAGGATTATGCGCAAGGGGACTGGTTTCGCTGGTTACCGCCACTATATGTTTGGCGGGATTAAGGCCGGCCTTTACAAGCTTATCCTTGACAAAGAGTTCGTTGGCCAGCGTTTCCTGGGTTGTGCCGCTCTTGCTTACCAGGACAAAGAGGGTTTCCGCCAGGGGCAGGGATGCCGTTACCGCGGAAGCGTCATCGGGATCCACATTGGAGATGAATGCGGCATTAAGCTTCTTGCGGCCCTGTAGAGCGGCCCAGTTGTCCAGAGCCAGGCATATAGCCCGCGGCCCCAGGTCTGAACCGCCGATGCCGATCTGGACTACGGAGCCGAATTTCTTCCCCGGAGCGGGGGCGATCTTCCCGGATCTTACATCGGAGGCAAAAGCCGAAAAACGTTTCAGTTCATTCCGATAGAATTCCCCGATATCCCGGCCTTTTTCGCTCACCGCGTTTGAAAAACAGCCCCTGAGCAGATGATGCAGCACCTTGCGGCCTTCGCCGGTATTCATGGTTTCACCGTCCACGAGCGCGTGGTATTTGGCGACAAGTTCCTGTTCCTCCGCGAGCGCGGCAAGCGCCCTGAGCACCGCATCGTCCACTGCCTTGGCGGCATAGTTGTAGCTGAGCCCTCCGGCCATAGATACGGTACAGGCCGCAACCCGTTCAGCCTTGAGTGCGGATACAAAGTCAAAATGCCTGTAGGCCGGCGCCAGTTCCGCCAACTTCCCGTAGGCGGCAGTCTTGTCAAAATTGGTAAAATTCATGTGATCCTCCTCAATATGATCGAATAGGTCTATACTATTATTATAGTACTCGACCGTTCAATTGAAATATAGCCCTGATTTCTTCCAAAATTAGAAAAAAAGTAGTTTTTCGCCGATACTATATAAGATAAACAGATGGAACAGGAAAATACTGCAGAAAAAATACCCCGGACTCAGGGCCCCCAGGAAGTTATGACCGGGGACAAGAACGGATCGCATGTTCTGTTCAACTTCTCCGATAATGATCTGGAACTGAGGGCCGACTTTATGCCTCCGCTGGGAAAGGGGCCGCCCCTGGAAGCCGGGCAGTTAAACGCGGCCTTTGAACGCCTCAACATCGTTAACGGAATCCGCTGGGATACGATTGAGGAGGCCATTGAGGACTGCAACCTCAATCACCGCCCTGTAAAGGGGGTGTTGATTGCCCGCGGGGAAGCGCCTTCTGCGGAAGTGACCGAATACTTCGCAATAAATCCCCTGCTCAAGGAAAAACCGCGGCAGAACGAGGAAAATGCCCGTATCGACTACAAGGCTCATTCTCCCTTCATCATCGTCAAGAAAGATCAGGCCCTGGCGCGGATGCAGCCCAGAAAGACCGGAAAGGAAGGCAAAAACGTTCACGGTACGGTGATCCCCTTTGCCGTGCTGCGGCCGGAAGGCGTTTCGGGAGGGGAAAATACCCGTACCGAAGGAAACCTGATCCTCTCCAATGTCAACGGTCAGCTTATCCGGGATAAAAACACTCTCAATGTAAAGGAAAACCTTACCATAAAAGGCCCTGTCGATTACAACACGGGGCATATCATCTTCCCAGGAGACGTGATGATCGAAGGGCCGGTGATGGACGGCTTCAAAATCTACTCAGGCGGTTCGGTGCTGATCAAGCAGACTTTTGATGTTACCGATGCGGTCACCAAGGGAGACCTCATCGTAGCGGGGGGCATCATCGGCCGGGGAACCGCTCTGATCAAGGTGGGCGGGGAACTGCGAACCAAGTTCATCGAGAACTGCCGGGCAGCGGCCCGCAAAAGCATTACGGTCGATTCGGAAATAATAAATTCCATGGTCTATTCGCTGGATCGTATCGAGCTGGGTGAAAAGGGGACTATCCTGGGGGGCGAAGTCTACGCGGTACACGGCATACGGGCCGGGGGCATCGGCAAGAAACAGGGCCGGGCCACGAAAATCCACTGCGGCATCGACTTTACCGCCGATCAGGAAAAGGAAAAAAACAACAACCAGATGCGCATTATCTCCGCCAAACTTGCCAAACTCAGGGAAATGATGGAAGCCGAACAGAATGAAGGGCGCAGAGCCAAAATGGAAGAGTTAAAAAAACGGCTCGAAGATGAGCAGAAAAAGGCCGCGGCCAGGGTGGGAGAACTTCTGGACGCCATCAAAGCCGATGAAAACGCCGCGGTGGAAGTTCTGGGGGAAATTGCTCCGGGAACCCTCATCGAAATCTGCCAGGTGGCCCTCTTTGTAACGGAACCCCTGAAAAAAGTCCGCATCCGTTTCGACAAGACAAACGGCAAGGTAATTTCAGAGAGTCTTTAAGACCCTGACAGCTTTTCAAAACCCGCTTGGGTTTTCACCAGTTCTTGCAATTTTCAGGTTGAAAAACTCGACCGTGTTTTTGAAGGTTTCCTCCGCCAGTGTCTCTACGGTTTTTCCCAGCTTCTGTGCAATGAAGCCGGCAATATACACCAGGTTGGCGCTTTCGTTTCTGCCCCGGCGGCCTCCGGGAGACAGGGAAGGCGGCAGGAGATAGGGGGCATCGGTTTCAAGGAGCAGGCGCTTTGCGGGGATACGGCCGAGCAGGGGCCACAGATGCCTCCCCCGCCTTTCATCGCAGACCCAGCCGGTAATTCCGATATACGCGTCCAGTTCAAGGCACCCTTCAAGTTCTCCGGCTGAACCGGTAAAACAGTGGACAACCATTCTTGTCAGATCTCTGCGGTACGTTTTCAGGATCCCAAAAAAATCTTCCCAGGCGCTGCCGCCCCGGGGGGAAGAGCGCACATGGAGAAAGAGGGGAAGCTTCAGTTCGGCGGCAAGTTTCACCTGCTCTTCAAAACAGCGCCGCTGTTCCGCCCGGGGGGAATAGTCCCGGTCATAGTCAAGGCCGCATTCGCCCAGGGCAATGGCCCCGGCGTCCGCAGTCGCTGTTCCGGCAGCCCCGGCAACGGCCCCGGCGTCCGCAGCCTCTGTTCCGGCAGCCGCAGTCCCTGTTCCGCCAGCCCCGGTCTCCGTTCCGCCAGCCGCAGTCCCTGTTCCGGCAGCCGGGCCTCCCGGAAGAGCCATGCTCCGGATGAGGGCCGCGCTCTCTTTGTTCCAGTACCGCGCGTTGTGGGGATGCACCCCGGCGGTGGCATACAGCCCGTGGACGCGGGCAAAGTCAAGGGCGGCCCTGCTCTGCTCAAGGCTGCTTCCTGTTATGATGAGGGGGCCGACACCCGCTTTTTTCGCCTTGAGGATCTGTTCTTCCCTGTCTCCGTCAAAGGCGCTGTTCATCAGGTTGACGCCGATGTCAATTAGTCGCATTATTAGATCATAATGTATAGCACTGGCGTTGCATACCTTCTATGGCTTCTCTCGGGTTTCGGGGCTCTGGGCTTCCACCGTTTCTACCTTGGAAAGATCCCTACGGGGATTCTCTGGATGTGTACCGGGGGCCTGGGGATGATAGGTTCCATCTACGATTTTTTTACCCTGGGCGGCCAGGTGCGGGAAGCCAATATGCGGAACGCCCTCTATAGCAATATGGCCTCCGCACGGCCAGACAGATGGCGTTATGTCAATGACGGCCAGGCCCGGGTGGTGCATGAAGGGGAAAGTGTCGAACGGGTGATTCTGAAACTTGCCAAAGAGAACAACGGCATTCTTACCGCCAGCGAAGTTGCCCTGGCCGCCAACATTTCCATAGACGACGCAAAAAAAGACCTCGACGCGCTGCTAAAGAAGGGCATTGCCGAACTCCGTGTCCGCAAATCCGGCGCCCTGGTTTATACGATCCCCGAGATGATGGACAGGGACGAAGGGCTGGAAGACTTTTAGTTCTTCAATATCACTTCGGTTCTGCCGAAGCCGCCCATTTCAGGCCGGGAAAAGTAATAGTCCGAAACCGCGGGCTCCCGTTTCAGGTAATCGTGAACACCCT
Organism: Treponema sp.; assembly: GCA_031281925.1. Lineage (GTDB taxonomy): Bacteria > Spirochaetota > Spirochaetia > Treponematales > Breznakiellaceae > JAIRNJ01. Next base: position 4,326 of record JAITES010000026.1, read on the forward strand.
TCTGGAGGATCCCTTCCCCCTTGCCGTGCACCACGGAGAATTCCTTGAGGCCGGAAAGCACGGCCGCGTCAATCTGCTTCCTCAGGGCTTCCAGGGCTTCATCAAGACGCATGCCGCGGAGGCTGAGTTCAAACTGTACATCCGGGGGAGAGGCAAGATCCGCCGTGGAGATCAGCGGCTTTGCCGGTTTCCCGTCCGGGGGCAGGGGAACGAGTTCCGTTTCGGAAAAACTCATCTTGAGGGAACCGATCTCTACGATCCAGCCCTTGCGGTCTTTGCGGATCAGCCTGCCGCGTCGGCGGTTTTCTCCGGCAAGAACCTCCAGTCCCGGCCTGAGGGCGGGAAGCGCGCCGCCTTTCTTTTCCGCTCTTGAGGCTTCCGCATCCTTCTCCGTTTCCATTTCCGCCTGAACACGACGCCGTTCCTCATCAAGCAGCCGTCTCTCCTCGTCCAGGGCCGCATCTTCCGCTTCCACGGTTCTTGAAAGGTCGCTGAGGAATTCCTTTACCCTCAGCGTCTTCTCCCTGCTGAGTTCCCCCTCACGGATTTCCCTGACCAGATTCTCAAGAGATTTCCTGCTTTCCGAGAGGAGGCCGCGGAGGTTTGCGACGGCTCCGGCCTTGATCTCCGCCTCCTTCTGCCTCAGCTTGAGTTCCTTAAGGTCGGCGCTGCGGCGCTCTTCCCTAAGCCTCAATTCTTCCACCCGGGCCTTTCCCGTAGCGCTGTCAAGTTCCCGGTGTTTCTCCTTCAAGGCTGCTATCAGGGTGGACACATCGGAGCGGCCCTCGTCCAGGTAGGAGCGGGCGCGGGCGACAATGGCGGGGTCCAGGCCGTTCCTGCCGGCAATGTCCAGGGCCCGGCTTTCGCCGGGGATTCCCATGACGATACGGTAGGTAGGTGAAAGTGTCCTGCCGTCAAATTCCATGGAGGCGTTCTCCACCGAAGGCCGGGTGTAGCCGTAATTTTTAAGTACTCCGTGGTGAGTGGTAACAATAAGTCTGCTTCTCTTTTCGATGAGGCAGTCCAGCAGGGCCATTGCCAGAGCGCTCCCCTCTTCCGGATCTGTCCCCGAACCAAGTTCGTCCAGCAGGATAAGTGAATCCGCTGTGGCAACCGACACGATTGCTGCGATGTTTGTCATGTGCGCGGAAAAAGTGGAGAGGGACTGACTCAAGGACTGCTCATCCCCTATGTCGGCATATACTCCGTCAAATATGGGGAGTACGGTTCCCTCCGCCGCGGGAAGGGCAAGGCCCGACTGGTTCATCAGGGCAAAGAGGCCCACCGTCTTGAGGGCCACAGTCTTTCCTCCGGTATTGGGCCCGGTGATGATCACCGTCCTTGTCTCTCCGTCCATTTCAAGATCTATTGGTACGGCCTTCGATCCCAGCAGGGGATGACGCGCCTCCTTCAGCACCAGTTCCGCGCCGCTTTGTGCAAAATACCCGCGGATCTCCAGGGAGTAACGGGCCCTGGCCCTCAGACACTCCAGTTTAAGAATTTCCTCATGAAAGCGGGCAAGATCTTCCGCCCTTTCCCTGATACGGCCGGTGAGTTCCCGGAGGACACGCAGTATCTCTGCCGATAAACGCCGCTCTTCGATGAGTATGTCGTTATTCTTTTCCACGACTTCTTCGGGTTCCACAAAGATCGTCTGCCCGGTGGAGGACACTTCGTGAACGATGCCCCGGAAACGGCCGCGGTAATTGGCCTTTACAGCCAGCACCATTCTGCCGTCCCTCTGGGAGGGCACCGCAGACTGAAGCATGCGCCTGGTTTCTTCGTTTCCCGTATAACGGCTCACGGAGCTTTCAAGTTCTGCTGTAAGGTTCTGTATATGCCGTTTGATCGCGCGGAATTCCGGGAGATCACGAAGCGCACCGTCTCTGTCAACAACACGGAAAACTTCCTTTGCCACGGAAGAACAGTCCGGCAATGACTGCATCATCCGGGGGAATCCCGGTAAAAGAAATTTCTTTAATTCCTCTCCCCGCTCGACAAAGAGGCCGATGGCATAGACCTCGTCGGTTTCAAGGCTTGTTCCTTCCACGGTCAGCTTTGGAAGCAGAAAGCCTATCACGGGGAGGCTTGAACGTTTCTCTTCATCTCCGCTTTTAAGACGATCAAAGACCGCGGAAACATTGCGCCTCATCTCCATTACCGCGTCGGCCTCATGCGCCGGTTTTTCCGCAAGGATCATCTCCGCGGCTTCTTCGCTCATGCTGCAGCGGGCAACCCTTTTGAGAATCTCTTCAAATTCCAGCAGTTTTACTGTCTTTTCATTCATACAATACCTTCAAAAACCTGCCGTCCCGGCCAGTTCTTCCCTGATACGCAGATAACTTTCGTAACGATCCTCGTGAATCGCTCCGGCGTTTACCGCCTCGAGGATCTTGCAGCCCGGTTCGCTCACATGGCTGCAGGAAAGGCCAAAGCTGCACTTTCCCGCCAGGGGGGCGAATTCCCTAAAGCTCATGATCAGCTCCGCAGGACTTATACCGTCGGGTACAAAGCGGCGGATGCCGGGAGTATCAACCACGGCGCCTCCGCCGGGGATTTCCACCAGCAGGGATTGTGTGGTCGTATGGTTTCCCCGGTCATACTTTTCGTTGATCGGCCCTGTCCGTATCCTTTGCGTTTCCGGCAGGGCAGGCCGCAGCGCATTGATGATGCTCGACTTCCCCACCCCCGACTGGCCCACAAGCACCGAGAAGCGGCCCGAGATAAGCCTCTTGAGTTCCTCAATGCCTTCCCCGGTTTGCGCCGACATCCGCAGTACCGGAAAACCGATGCGGACAAAGTCTTCAAGCCGCTCTTCAATATCAATGTCTCCGCCGTGGAGATCCCACTTGTTGCAGATCACCGCAGCGGGTATCCCCGCATAATCTGCCTGGGCCAGCACACGATCAAGAAAACGGGGCCTGAAGGGAGGAAGGGCGGGGCTGGAGACACAGAGCACCAGATCCACATTGGCCGCGATGATCTGGGAACCTGCCGCCTCGGCCGTGCCGTATCCGCCCTCCGCCGCGCTTTTCTTGGCATTGAAACCCTTCTGGTTAAAACGGGTAAAACAGTTTTTCCGCTCTTCCAGGGAAACGATCTGCCCCTGTTCCACAGTAACCCTGTCGCCGGGAGCCAGGGGGTTATAGAAACTGTCGACACCCTTCAAGACCTTGCCCTTGATCCTGCACTCAATTAGCTCCGGCCCCTCTCTGAGGCCTTCGGCTTCAAGCCTCACCGTAAAGATATTCCACGAGCCTGAAATAACGGTTCCCCGTTTTATGTTTTCTTCACTTCTCATGCGGGATCCTGAAAACAGAGAAGGAGAGGCCCAGGGCGGCCGCAAAATTCTGCCAGCGTTCTGCGGCAATACCGGTTTCGCCGCAGCTGACAAGGAAGACGCCTTCCGCGGATTTCCCCTCAGGAGCGCGGAGCGCGGCGTCATTTTTATCCAGCAGGGATTCTACCCGCTTTGTAATACCCTCAACCGAATCGTAGACCCTCATGCCGGGCCCGGCTTCCCGGCGGAATTCCTCCAGCAGAAAGAGAAAGTGTGTGCAGCCGAGAACCAGGGCGTCAACTCCGGCCTCCCTGAAACGCTCAAGAAAAGGAGAAACGGCCTGCCTCTTTTCTTCCGCTCCCGCGTCATCAATGCGGTTTTCGACAAAGTCAACCAGTTCCGGAGCGGCGATCTTTACGATGCGGCAGTCACTGCCGTAACGCCCGGCAAGAGAAGCAATGTAGGGATCATCAATGGTCCGTTCCGTTCCCAGCACTCCCACCACGCGTCCGGCGCTCCCCTCCACGGCAGGCTTGATCGCCGGAACGGT
>JAITES010000110.1 GCA_031281925.1 Treponema sp.
GAAGAACCCCGGCTGGTGCTGGCGGTTACCCACGAGCCCCGGGAAGCGGTATACCTGGCCCGGCGGATCCTGGTTCTGGGGCCGCCTCCGGAAGGTCCGGTTCTGGACGAAGAGGTAGATCTTTCTCCGGAAGAACGGGCCTATGGTCAGGGCGGCCATTTAGAAGGAAGGCTAATTCGGGTATTGTAAAGAATACGTAAGATTGTTTCAAAATGAAGCGGATTTCATAAGAATTCTATTGATTTTTCCGATAGTAAGGCATATAGTGTTATAGTAGGACAGAGGTTTTTCAAAATATCAATTTTGAAAATGTCTTAAAAAGTATACTGTTTTTGCAGTAATCTTTGATAAAATGGGTAATAATCCTTGCAGGAGGTGTTTATGAAAAAGATTCTTTTACTGGCACTGGTTTTGGGAGTCCTTCTCTCGGGACTGGCGTTCGCTGCCGATTGGGCGGTACAGAGTGTAACCGGAAAGGTTGAGCGTGAAGTTTCCCCCAATACCTGGGAAGCCATTGGTTCCAGCGGAACTCTGAGCGACTCAGCCGTTGTCAGGATCGGACTTAATTCGACACTGGTTCTCAAATCCGGAGATCAGATTAAGACTATCCGCGGCGCCAAGACAGCCGACACCATTGAGAAGCTCATCGCGGCAGACAATGCCAGCGGGGTCAAACTCGGCGGCAAGATCAGCGCTTCCAGCACTGCGGTGAATGCCCGCAGTACCCAGAGCAGCTCCACCGCTTCCCAGCGGGCCAGCGAGGCCGTCGGAGACACAGAGTGGCTTGAATAGCCCCGGTAAAAATTCTCCCAAAAAAGACCCTCCCGGTGTATCACTGGGGGGTTTTTTTATGCTCACGAAATGATTTTTTTGACCTAAGCGGGCGCTTTAATGGGGCGGCGCGCTCGCTCGGCTAAAGCCGTGCGGCCTTTTTCGTTTACAGTAACCTTCAGTCAGCGCCGGCCCTGTGCTGATTTTTTCGTAGACGCCCTGCGGGCGCTTTAATGGGGAGGGTAAACCTTTCCACCCTGCGGATTTACCGAAAAACGGCTGCCGCTTACTTCTGGGTCAAATTATTGACCGCATCCCATTCCGCTTCCGGCGGATTGTTGATAAAGGTCCGGCAGCGGTTCAGGTAGAGTGTGGCGCAGGCGTCTTTCCCGTTTTCCGTGACGATGGCGGAGAAGATCCCGGCGGCTTCCCGGAAATTCCCGCTCTCGTAGGCCTGTATGCCTGTCTCCCAGGAGGCAATCATGGCGGAGAGTTCCGCCGGGGCTTCCTCCCGGATATCCAGCAGTTCATAGAGCCGCAGGGGGGTGCTTATCCCCACCACCCTCACCCTGTCCAGGGAACGGATAAGGAATTCATCCCCAATCTTGGCCCTGGTGTATTCGCTGATCAGCATGCCTCCGGTATTGTACTGCTTGTTTACCCCTTCCAACCGGGCGGCGAGGTTTACCGCATTCCCCATGATGGTGTAGTCCATCTTGTTGGGGGTACCCATGTTGCCTACTACCATGTCGCCGGTATTGATGCCGATACGGGTATATAAGGGGCTTTCAGGCCGGAGTTTCCCCTGGGCGATGAGATCCGCCAGCGCGGTGGAGAAGGGGCTCTGTGGATCCATGATTTTTTCCCTGAGTCCAATTTCGGCCTTTTTCATCCGGATTGCGGAACGGCAGGCCAGGGCCGCATGGGTTTCAACAGGTATCGGCGCTCCGAAGAAGGCGATGATTGCATCCCCTTCAAACTTGTCTATGGTTCCTCCGTTTTCCATCACGATATTGCTCATCTCCGTAAGGTAAAGGTTGAGGAGGGCTACCAGGTCGGCAGGATCGAATTTTTCGGAGAAAGAGGAGAAGGACTGAATGTCTGTAAAGACGGCGGTCATTTCCCGCTTTTCGCCTCCCAGGTTGAGTTTGCTGGGATCGGCGATGATCTGGTTGATAACCTCCGGGGCAAGGTAACGGGAGAAGGCCGAGCGGAGGAAGGATTTTTCCCGGATGGTCGAGAAGAAGTTGAGACCTGTAAGGCTGAGGAAGGTGAGGGTAACCGCGGCAAAGGGGATCACCATGGCAAGGTAATTTTTGGTGATTATAAAGAAGATCGTAAAAATAAAGATGGTAAAGGCCATCGCGACGAGGCCTGCCAGAATGGACTTGCCCACATCAAGCCGCTTGACGACAAACGCCAGAGCCAGGGAGAAGATCAATGCCAGGATCAGGGAAATGAAGGCAGGCGTATCATCCAGAAACTGACCCGAGAGGAGCATGTTTGCCACCGCGGAATAGGTTCCCACATTGGGGTAGTTGGTCATGAAGGTGATGAGTCCCAGGTCGGTACTGCTGGTCATGGTGGCGCCCACGATGCAGAGGGCTCCTTCTGTCCGTTTGGAAACCTGATCCCGGATCTTCACCAGTTCGGCAAACTGTATTCTGGCTTCATGGAAGAGGGAGCGGACAAATTCACTTACCTGTTCATCCCCCATCACATCGGAGAGGATGGTCTCTTCGTAGGGGCCGTTAAGGAAACGATCCGAGGCTTCCAGATACGCATGACGGGCATCCATATACGCGTCAAAGCTGATGCCTTCGGCAGAATTCTCTCCGGAATAGAGTCCTTCCTTGATAAAAGCGGAATCGTTGTAGAGCTGCAGGGGGGTCTTGTCCCCGTCCCAGTAGTCAAAAAAGTAGGAATCCTGCATGAGTCTGAGGTAATCCTGAATGAATTTTGCCTCCAGCCGGGTATACTGAATGAGATCCCAGCTGGACATGGTGTTGTAATCGTAGAAAGATTTTTTCGGCCAGTTGATCAGTACCGAACCGTCTTCCGCCCGGGGAATGCGGATATCCCGGCGTTCGCCGTCCATGAGGGCGTTTTTCAGGATGATGGCGGCATTATTCACCTCAATGCCCTGATAATCCAGTCGTTTTTTCATGGCGGCCAGGGTAAGGTGGGGGTAATAGTACCCGTGGTGTTTCATGAGAAGGTGAACCCGCCGTCTGTAGCCGTCCGAATCGGGGAGGGCGTTGACGAAACCGGCTCCCTTGGCCTTTCTGAGCAGTTTGAGAATCGCCGGGGTAACTCCGGGGTTCTCCGGTGTCTTGGTGTCCCCGTCAACTACGATATCCTTTATGGCGATATTCTCTTCAAGGAAACTCTGGACTTCCGGATCCATGTACCAGGTCTTGTCGTCCCCGAGAATCGCTTCTTCGTTGATCATGGTAAGGGTAAGGAAGGAATCGTCAAAGAATTTGAGGGTATCGGCAAAGTATGCGTCTACATCCCGGATAACATAGTTGATGTTGACTTCCATCTCCTGCCGGACGGAGTTATTGTAATCAATGAGATCGTTCTTGAGCATCTCCGTATCATCCGCCGAATAGTAGCCTGTCGAAATGCCGTCCAGTACATCCGAAACGGTGCTGTTGATCCGGTTGAAATCTTCTTCGATATAGCGGGGAAGATCTTCCCGTACATAGGCGGCATCTACCCGGACAGGGCTGTTATCGAGGAAGCTCAAGTCGAATGCCACTGTTTCGGCGCCCATCTCCCGGAGGAATACGATGAAGTCGGCATAGATGTCCCTTGTCCAGGGGAAAAGCCCTACGTTTTCCAGGGCGCCATCGTCCACGGTGATGAGAAGTACCCGGTTATCCTCCCTGAGGGAGGGAATAGTCCTCAGGTACATGTCGTAAACTTTCCCGTCAAACGAGGTGAGAAGGAGGAAGGCGCAGAGGACCGATACGGCAACGGGGATTACCAGATGATAATATTTCTTTAACATAATAAACTGAATATACCATGTCTTTCATACACTATATAGTGGGGTATTCATGAAATCCAAAGTCTTTCTTACGGTCAAACGGATATTTTTCGTTACGGCAGGAGCGGCCATTATGGCCTTCAACATCAACACCTTTGTCCATGCCGGCGGTCTTATTCCCGGAGGTTTTACCGGGCTTACCCTGCTCTTTCAGGAAATATGTCTGCGGTACTGGAATATCCGTGTCCCCTTCAGCGTGATCCTGTACATACTGAATGCTTTTCCGGCGCTGATCAGCTTCCGGTTTATCGGGAAACGCTACAGCCTCTATTCCTGTCTGATGATCCTGCTCTGCGGGATCATGACCGACTGGATGCCTTCAATGTTTACCGAATTCCTGCAGCTTCACGATACCCTGCTTTCCGCGGTTTTCGGCGGCCTGCTCAATGCCGCGGCGATCAGCCTCTGTCTTCACGCGGGGGCCACGAGCGGCGGAACGGATTTTGTGGCGATCTTCATTTCCGAGCGTTACGGCAGGGATGCCTGGAATTATATCTTCGCCGCCAACTGCGTGATCCTGGCCCTGGCCGCCTGGCTCTTTGCCCTGGACAAGGCCCTCTACTCGATCATCTTCCAGTATACCACTACCATGGCTCTCTCCAGCCTCTACCGGGGTTACCAGCAGCGCACCCTGCTGATCATCACCAACAAGCCTGACGAGATTTACTGTCTGATACGGGACGCCACCCACCACGACGCAACGAGTTTTAGCGGCATAGGCCGCTATAGAATGGCAGAACGTGTGCTCCTCTATTCCGTGGTGGCCGCCAACGAGACCGCCCCCCTGGTAGCCGCCATCCGCAAAGCCGACAAAGAGGCCTTTATCAACGTCATCAAGACCGAGCATATTAACGGTAGATTCTATCGCAAACCGAAGGATTGAATGGCAGGGTAACGTCATTTACTTTATGGCGCAGACCCGTGACAGAGACGAATTTTTAGGATATACTATGGGTATGATTATTGAGCAAACTATTGAAGTACCGGAGGACCACCGGGTTTTTCTGGAAATACCAGGAACCATTCCTCAGGGAATGGTAAGAATTTCCCTTCATATCATCCCGCTTAAAACTACCCCTCCGCCGCAAACAAGTCAGGAATCCAAACGTGCCGCTTTTCAGGCGTTTATGAAGTACCGTAAGGCCGCGCCGTCCGGTTTTGACTACAAAAAAGAGTTAATGGAGGCTCTGGACGAAAAATATGGTTCTATTGGTTGATACGAATGTTATTTTGGATTGTTTAACATTGCGTGAACCTTTTGAGATTGAATCAGGGCTGATACTTCAGTATTGTGGCGAGGGGAAAATTACCGGCTGTATAGCGGCACACAGTATTACAAACAGTTTTTATATTCTGCGGAAGATGTTTACCGCGGCGGAACGGAAAAGGCTGCTTTTTGAACTTTGCAGATTTATGGAAATCGCAAATGTGGAGAAATCCCATGTCCTCAATGCTTTGAAGAATGAAAACTTTGATGACTTTGAAGACTGTGTCCAAATGGAATGCGCAAAGGCCGCCGGAGCCGAATATATTGTTACCAGAGATCCGGGTGATTATGTCAATTCCGATATCCCGGCCATTTCCCCGCGTGAATTATTGTCCTTCCTTGGGGATCCGTATAAAGGGGCATCGTAAAAAAACCGCCCTTTCCCGTAAAAAAACAAAACACACACGCCTGCCGGGCCTTGTGTTCCGGTTTCTCTCGAAAAAATTCGACCAAATTCGATAATTATCTTCATGTACCTATTCTGGATTCACGGGTATGCTGAATAAACTTTAATTCCAGGAGAAATACATGGATCAAGCGGTGCTGCTTGAATAGAATTTGACGGGAAGCCCTGCTCCTTTACCGGCATCAAGCAGAGTGAAAAAGCCGGCATTGTTATCATTCATACTGGGATAAAACGCGGGATATGGATAATCTGTTTGTTTTTTTGAGAAAAAATATGCGCCAGTACGGCATAGTCATTGCGTTGGCGGTGGCGATGGTCTTCTTCGGTTTTCTTACCGGGGGTACTTTCTTTAAGCCGATAAACCTGACCAACCTGGTGCTGCAGAACAGCTACGTTCTGATTCTTGCCGTGGGTATGCTGCTTTGTACGCTTACCGGAAATGTCGATCTTTCGGTCGGTTCCATTGTCTGTCTTGTGGGTGCGGTGCTCGGCGTGGTTGTGGTGGATCTTCGCCTGAACCCCTATCTGGCGATGCTGGCGGCCCTTGTAATGGGCGCTCTTATCGGCATGTGGCAGGGCTTCTGGATCGCCTTTGTGCACGTACCGCCCTTTATCGCCACTGTTTTCAATGAAATAAACTGTAAAGCAGGTTTTTCCGGGAGGCAGCGCGGCCCGCCTTCACTCCAGCGCGTTTTTTAGTTTTTCCCTCAACGCGTCGTATTCCAGGTTTTCAACATCAGTGCGGAAGGCGGCGACCAGTTCTCCCCCGGATGCGTAGTCATACTGTTCCATTTTTTTGAGCAGATTTTCCATTGCGTCGTTATTGTAGTTTTTTACCGCTTCCAGAAGCTCCGCAATAAGTTCCCTGTCGGGCGCCGGTTTTTTCTCTTTTTCTCCGGTCTCTTGCGTTTTCTTCATGAGGGGCCACAACTGCGAGATGAGATCCTCCGCTTCGGCAAGAAGACTGTCATTTCCCGCCCTGACTTTTTCAAGATCCCCCGCTTTGGCGGCTTTTTCCAGTTCTTCCGCCATTTTTCCTACCTTGTTGGCAAGGATGCCGTAGCTGGAACCCTTTAGGCCGTGGACGTTTATGGCATAGTCCGGCAGGGTTTCTTCGCTGAGGGAACCGGAGCCGCCCGGATAGCGCAGCTTTTCCAGGAGTTCGGGTGTATGGAGGACATAGATGCGGAGAACTTCCATCAGGGTTTCAGGGTCTCCGTAGCGTTTTATGCCTGCCGCAATATCAATGCTTCTGCTGTCCAGCGTCTTAAAGTTTTCAAGCGCCGCGGAACCGGTTTTAATGCCGTCGTTCTTTTCATCTGCATCCTCCCGGGCCTGTAATTCCTTCTCCTTTTCCGGGTTTCTCACAAAACGGTTCAGTATTTCATCAAGTTTTATCACATTTATCGGCTTTGATATAAACCCGTTAAAACCTTTGGAGAGGAACATCTCCTCGTTTCCCGTAAGGGCATTCGCGGTAAGGGCGATGATGGGTACGGTTTGTGCATACTCGCTGCCTATTTCGTTGCGGATTATTCTTACCGCTTCCAGGCCGTCGATTTCGGGCATCATGTGATCCATAAAAACCGCATCGTATCTGATCTGATCCCCCGCCACTACCGCCAACAGCTTGTCTATCGCTTCCTGGCCGCCCGACGCAGTATCTATGCTGACGCCGTAAGGCCGGAGCAGCCCCCTGGCGACAGCCAGATTGGTCATTACATCGTCTACCACCAGAATCCTTGCGTAGGGCATGGGAGCGCGGGTAATGGTCTTTCCCTTGCTGCGGTCTTCCTCTACAAAACGCAAGGCGTGGAGATTTTCCGCCCCCTCTTTTCCCAGGGTTTCATTTCCTATAATCCCCTGTATTATTTCTACGGTAAATTTGCTGCCCGAACCGTACACGCTCTCTACGTTTATCGAGCCTCCCATGAGTTCTACGAGACCTTTGGTGATGGAAAGCCCAAGCCCTGTTCCCTCAATCAACCGGTTTCGTTTGACATCAAGCTGGCTGTACTCCACAAAAAGCCTGCCCAGATCTTCTTTTTTAATCCCTATACCCGTGTCCTGCACTATAAATATGAGTTTGACCGAATCCTCCCCGAGCCTGCTGCTCCAGGCTTCCAGTTTTACGCTTCCCTTCCTGGTATATTTGAACGCATTGGAGAGCAGGTTATTGAGAATCTGGCGTACCCGCATTTCATCTCCCAGAATCCGCGCGGGAAGATTCGGGGAAACTTTGAGTGTAAAGGCAACAGGTTTTGATTCGATGCGGATGAGATTCTGGCTTACTACGTCGGACAGAAGACTCTGAATATTGTATTCCTCCGGGCTAAGCTCAAAGCGGCCCGATTCAATCTTGGAGATGTCGAGGATCTCGTTGATAATTCCCAGAAGTACCGAACCTGAATTGTAGATCTTTTCAAGATTGCCCAGGGTTTCCCGCTCTCCTTCGTCGTCGTTGAGTCCCCCTTCGGCAGGCAGGTTTGAAACCTTTGTCAGTTCCACTTCGGAAAGCCCTATGATCGCATTAAGGGGGGTGCGGATCTCGTGACTCATCCTGGCAAGGAATTCGGTTTTTGCCCGGGAGGCCGATTCGGCGCGCCTGGTCTGCGCCTCCAGTTCCGCTGTCCGTCTGTGTACCTCATGTTCCAGATGCATATTCGTCATGCTCAGGGTATTCCTGGCGACATTCATTTCATTGTACAGATCTCCAAACTGCCGGGCCAGTATCAGCGCGGAACCGATGGTGAAGATGGAGAAACTGTAGCGTATTGTATTGAGCCCCCAATCAAGGAACCAGGAATCAAAGAGATCGAAAATACCGGAGACGACAAGCAGCATAATTCCTATCGTCAGGTTTCCGATGTGGGTATTGACCATCAGGTAAGAGAGCCTTCTCGGAAGGGAATTTTCTTTCCCGCTTTCGGTACGGACGATTTTCCAGTGTTTGTATCCGTCTACAAAAAAGAAATAGCCTATGTCAAAAATGAGGATATAGAAAATAATGAACAGTATCATTAATTGATTGATTATGAGAGTGTCTTCCGAAAACTGCGGAGAGAAGACAAGACCGGAAAAACCCATAAGGGCGGAAAAGGCGCCGAGAATATAGATAACGATTGTAGTTTTTTTCCGGGTGATAAAATCAAAAAAAGCGGTTAAAAACAATCCGCACAGGGAAAGCAGAAAATATTCAATCCTGAAAAGAAAATCCGTGTTCGGAAACAGTTGATAGATAGTATTTGTGCGCAGAATAAAATAAATACCTATACCGCCGGAAAAGAGGCTATAGTAGAGATTGTGCAGGTCTTTCCGGCGCATCATGTAGAGCATGAAGTGGTAGATGCCCACAAAAATATAGATGCCGTAGAAAAAGATGAAGAAAGACTCATTGTGTGCACGTTCTATTTGGTCATAGTCGTCGATATAGTAGTTGATAGCGTAATAGAACCCCGTGTTATCATAGTTTGGGTCTCCGCATATTCTAAAGGCCAGTACATTGGTTCCCGGCCGGAAGAGGCCGGACTGAATCGGGAAACGGGGATGGCGCCATGCCCGGTGGGTTTTTAGTGCGCCGTTTTGGACCGCATACATCTCCGACTTGACCAGTGTTCCGTTCAGGTAGACTTCCCAGTTGTCGCCGATGCTGGCCAGATATATTCCCGGAATCACGGCCTCTTCCCCGTTGAGCCGATCTATCTGACTTTTTTCCATATAGAAACCGGTTATGAAGGTATATTCCCGCACCTCCCCGCCGCGGGGGTCGAAGAAGAAACGTTTTGGAATATCGAAGAAGGGGAAGTGCTTTATCTTCATGGTGGCACCGGAACCGGCTTCGGAGGCAAGATGCCATTCCGGGGAGGAAGGTACAGGCATGCGGCTTATCTCCTCCCGGGAAAAACCTTCCCTGACAAACCATGCGTTTTCCCTGAGATCTGTATAGAGGGAGGTCTTTGAGTGGCTGTTGACTGCCCTTGAATAGACAAAAAGGCACAAAGACAGAGAGATGATCAAAATAAGGCTAATCGTCGTCAAATTGACGGTTTTTTTACGGCTCTGCATCTTATTGATAGTATACTCCGGTTTTCACATCAAGGTGATATCTTTTGATAGAGTCTTTCGAAAATTTCAGTTTTTTTGGAACAAACTCATTTTTCTTGTTCGGCGCCTTTTAGCCTTGAAGAGAGGATCTCCGCCGCTCCATCCAGGGCCTTTGCAAGCGGCAGGACTTCTACCCCCGCAAGAGTGAAATGTTCATTTTGCAACGGGAGCAGAATCCGTTCCGCCGGGGAGGAGAGGATCGCTTCGGCCATGGCGGCGCTGATCTCCCCCATCATGCTGTTGGCTATGACGATTCCCACAGGCCCCAGGATGAAGTCCGCATTACGGACAGAGATGCGGATTGCGTTTTCTCCGCTGGCGCCCCGCTTTGCCCCTGCCTTGATCATCCTTTCGGTGGCAACCCCGTTGGTTCCCAGGGCGATGATTTCAATGTCATCCCGGATGAGACCCTTTATCCGGCTGATGATCTGGACTCCGATGCCGCCGCCCATTCCGTCGATTACCGCTATGGTTTCCATATCTTTACCCCTTCGACATTCGCCCGATTCGTGAAATGTCCCATTTCTGAAATGTTCCATTTCTTGACAAAACATGATTATTATAGTATAAAAAGACGGCGGCATGAAGCCGCCTTTGCTTCAAGGGATGAACCCTCAGGAAATATGTCTATATGAAGATGGGGGTTTCATGTCTATACTGCCGGAAAAATATCAACATCTGCTGGAGATCATCCGGAAGCCGGGGAGCGCCGCGGTAGCTTTTTCCGGGGGAGTTGACAGTTCCTTTCTCTGCGCCGCCGCCTTTGAAGCCCTGGGGAAGAGGGCAATCGCAGTTACCATTGTGTCCCCCATGCTGCCCCGCAGCGAAATTGAGTGCGCCCGGGAAGTCGCCCGTCTTATAGGTATTGAGCATATAACCGTAGAAGAATATGACATTGACGATGAGGTGGCGGCAAACCCGAAGGATCGCTGTTACCACTGCAAGAAAATTGAATTCTCAAACATCCTCAGGGCGGCAAGGGAACGGGGCATTG
>JAITES010000218.1 GCA_031281925.1 Treponema sp.
AGAGGAACGGCGCACCTATGATGTGTGGGTTGTTTTTCTTATCTGCAAAGTTCTTGTCCTCTATCACGATTGTACCGGGGATGAGCGTATCCCCGCTGCGGTGTACCGGTCCCTCAAATGCCTGAGTCTCCATCTTGAGCCGATGACGCTCTTTGCCTGGGGCTCGGCCCGCTGGTTTGAATGTATCATCCCCCTGCGCTGGCTTTACGAGCGCAATCCCGAACAGTGGATGCCGGATCTGGCGTTGCGTCTCAAGAGCCAGGGCATAGACTGGAAGGCCCTCTTTCGCTCCTGGCCCTACAAACAGAATCAGGGCCCTGGGCGCTGGAATTTCCTGACCCATGTGGTAAACCTTGCCATGTGCCTTAAAAGCGAAGCCCTCTACGATTCCTTTGTCGCTTCATCCGGGGAGCCTGTACACAACAGTGATTCTGCCGTGGATGATTTTGCCGAAGAAGCCCTGAGGATTCTGCTTCGGGATCACGGCATGCCCATCGGGCACTTTACCGGGGACGAGTGCCTTGCGGGACGCAGCCCCATTCATGGTACAGAACTCTGCGGCATCGTTGAGGCCATGTACTCGTATGAGTGGCTTCTGGCTCTCGGCGCCGGGGATGCCTGGGCCGACCGCCTGGAAACTCTTGCCTTCAACGGCCTCCCCGCAACCTGCAGCGCGGACATGTGGACTCATCAATATGATCAGATGAGCAATCAGGCGGAGTGCAGCAAACTTGAAAAAACTCATTTCCTCACCAACAATGAGGAATCCCACCTCTTCGGCCTGGAACCCAACTTTGGCTGCTGTACCGCCAATTTTGGACAGGGCTGGCCAAAACTCGCTCTGACAGGAATCCTGCGGGACGGCGGAGGCCTCGCCGTCGGAGCCATCGTGCCCTGCACGCTTGATACGGTGATACAGGGCGTTCCGATCCACTGTGAGATTGTAACTAATTATCCTTTTGAAGACAGTTATACTGTGATTCTTGATGCCGAAAACCCGGTAACGTTTTCACTTTCCCTCCGTTTCCCCGCCTCCGCCCGGAACATACGCGTGAACGGTGAAGAGATGCCGGCGTCCACCCGGCGCAGCATCAGCAAAACATGGCAGGGAAAAACCGAACTTAAAGTCGAAATGGATTTTGCCGCGGAACTCGTGCCCTTTTCCACTGAAGAGCCTCATCTTGTTCCTTCGGATCTGCAGGGCGGGGAACTGCGGATCACCGAAGAAGCGGCTCTCAGGAACACCCTCTATTTTTACCGCCGGGGGAACCTTGTGTTTGCCCTGCCGGTTAAAGCCCGTTGGGAAAAGCGGGAGTACATGCGGGACGGAGTCGAACGGAAGTTCCCCTACTGTGACTACGAACTCTACGGGGAGACTCCCTGGAATTTTGCCTTTTCCGGGGGGAAGAGCCCGGCGGAGAGGAAAGACCTGAGCCTCTGCCGGGAGCATTTTACAGGCCCTGCCTTTACCAAAGACCTGTCCCATGTGCCGCTCAGCCTCAAGGTAAAATGTATTCCCATCGACTGGCCCATGGTGAACGGCGCGGCCTCCCCGGCCCCCGCGGGCCTTAAGTCTCTGGGCGCCGAACGGGAGATTGAACTTGTTCCCTACGGATGCACGGATCTCAGGATGACCCTGCTGCCTTTGATACGGTAGATTGGCCTTAAGATAGGTGTTCAACTGGTTGAATAAAACAGTCATTTGTTCAAGCCGGCTGTCTATCTTTTTATTTTGGGCAATACGGGTTAATTTGCTAATTCCGGCTTTATTCTAAAATCACCAACTACATCAACCTGTCGAATATCCCCGTGCTCATCGTGTTCCTTACGGCCCAGAATGCCTTCGTCAAGGGTATTGTGCTTACCGGATTAAAAGATTAAGATCATCAGGTAAAGCTGATATTCATAAAAAAAACAAATTTTCTAAAGGAGGAGTTTTATGGATGCTTCAATCCAATCGGAATTCATTAGACCCAGGGATATTGCCGTTAACGACAGTTTTTGGGGCGCCTTCATGGAGCGGGTGAGAGGCAATGTAATTCCGTATCAGTGGAAGGCCCTCAACGATGAGGTTCCCGGCGCCGAACCCAGTTACTGTATACGAAATTTCAAGCTGGCCGCGGAATTGACCCATCCTGAACTGGATTACGGAGTGCCCAGGGATATTGGTTTCGGCGGCATGGTGTTTCAGGACAGCGATCTTGCCAAGTGGATCGAGGCTGCGGCCTATTCACTGGTCTGGCATCCCGATGCCGGGCTCGAAAAAATTCTGGACGAAACCATTGATATTATTTGTAATGCCCAGCAGGACGACGGGTATCTTGACAGCTACTATATCATCAACGGTCTTGAGAAGCGTTTTACCAACCTGAAGGATAACCATGAACTCTACTGCCTCGGGCATTTTATCGAAGGGGCTGTCGCGTATTACGAGGCAACGGGAAAACGGAAGCTCATGGATGCCCTGATCCGTTATGTGGATTGTGTGGATACGCATATCGGCGCGGAGGAGGGGAAGCTTCACGGTTACCCCGGGCATGAGATTGCGGAGATGGCCCTGATAAGGCTCTATGCCGTAACGAAGGATCAAAAACACTTGAAGCTGGCAAAATATTTTATCGATCAGCGCGGAAGGCAGCCTCTCTACTTTGAGGAAGAAACCACCCGGAACGGAAATACTTTTTACTGGAAGGATAGTTTTGTAAAGTATCAGTACTACCAGGCGGGAAAGCCCGTGCGGGATCAGCATGTTGCGGAAGGCCATGCGGTACGGGCCGTATACCTCTATTCGGGCATGGCCGATGTGGCCCGGCTTACGGAAGATGAAGAACTTCTTTCCGCGTGCAGGGAGCTTTTCGCGAATATCTCAAAAAAACAGATGTACATAACGGGGGCCATCGGTCAGTCGGCCTACGGAGAGGCGTTCTCCTACGACTACGATCTTCCCAATGACACCGTTTATGCGGAAACCTGCGCCGCTATCGGTCTGGCCTTCTTTGCCCGCAGGATGGCATCGATTGCGCCCAGGGGCGAATACGCCGATGTGATTGAAAGAACTTTCTTTAACAGCATTATAAGCGGCATGGCTCTGGACGGGAAATCTTTCTTTTACGTGAATCCCCTGGAGGTCCTGCCCGAAGCAAGTCTCAAGGACAGAAGAATGAGGCATGTGAAGATCGAAAGGCAGAAGTGGTTCGGCTGCGCCTGCTGTCCCCCGAATCTTGCCCGTATTCTTGCGTCTATCGGCTCCTATGTGCACTCGGTAAACTCATCCTCGGTGTATACCCACCTCTATGTGGGAAGTGAGGCAAAAGTCTCTCCCGGCGGCAGGGATGTCAAAATAAAGATCGAAACAAAGTATCCCTGGGAAGGACAGGTTGATATAAGTTTTTCCCCGGGCGGGAAGGCTGTTTTTACCTACGGTTTCCGTATTCCCGGCTGGTGCAAGTCCTGTACCGTAAAGCTTAACGGAGATGATGTCAAATACACGCTCAGGGACGGCTATGCCCTCCTCAGCCGTGAATGGGCAGACGGCGACAGGATTACTGTTGTATTCGATATGCCGGTAAACCTTGTGGAAACCAACCCCCATGTACGGGACAATTCCGGAAGGGTTGCCGTAACACGGGGGCCTTTAGTTTACTGCCTTGAGGAGAAGGACAACGGAAAAGAATTGTTTAAGCTTCATGCGGGGAAGACGCAGGACTTCAGGGTGAAATATCAAAAGGATCTCCTGGAAGGCCTGTGCACCGTCTCCTTTACCGGAAAGAAGGAAAAGGACTGGGAGGATGACGCGCTCTACCGGTCTTCCGCGGAGGCTGTTTATGAAGATAAGGAATTCCTCTTGATTCCCTACTACGCATGGGCCAACAGGGGAGCAGGAGAGATGACGGTGTGGATACATAAATGAAACTCCACAACAGAAAACCTGATATCGAAAATCTTTACAAGGTTCTGCGCCGTGAAAAACCGGCGCGGCCTACGCTTTTTGAACTTTTCATGAATCAGGGGGTCTATGAAGCGCTTGCAGGCCGCGTGGAAGAGAAGGCGGCCGATCAAGACCTTGAGCATTTGAAGCTCAGGGTAGAAGCATTCGGGAATGCAGGCTACGATTATACCACCACTCATGCCAGCAATTTTGCATTCAAAACTGTCGCCCACCAGAGGAAGAATACCATTTCCCTCAACGAAGGCTTTGTTATCACGGATGAACAGAGTTTTGAATCCTTTACATGGCCGGAGCCTGAAGCCTTTGACTGTTCCCGGCTGGAAAAGATCCGGCCCTTCCTGCCTGAAGGTATGAAACTTATGGTCATGGGGCCGGGCGGTGTACTGGAAAACGTTATCGATCTTACAGGCTACGACAATCTCTGTATCATGATCTATGAGGAGCCGGATCTTGCCCAGGCAATCTTTGACAGGGTAGGAAGCCTGCTCCTCCGTTACTACGAGATTGCCGCATCCTTCGATACGGTGGGGCTTCTCATGTCAAACGACGACTGGGGTTTCAAGACCCAGACCTTTCTTTCGCCCGCCCACATGCGCCGCTTTGTCTTTCCCTGGCATAAAAAGATCGTGGAAATTGCACACTCACATAAAATGCCGGCGGCGCTTCATTCCTGCGGTTACTTTAACGAAGTGATGGATGATGCCATTGATTATATCGGTTTCGACGGCAAACATTCCTACGAAGACGTGATCCTCCCCGTGGAGGAATCGTACGAACGCTGGCATGAGCGGATTGCAATCCTCGGCGGGATAGATGTAAATTTCATGATCAATTCAAGCCCGCAGGAGATTACCCGGCGCTGCAGGGCCATGCTGGAAAGAACAGAAGGCAGGGGATCCTATGCCCTGGGTACGGGTAACAGTATTCCCGAATACATTCCGCAGGAAAACTACTTTACGCTTCTAAAGGCGGCCCTGGAGTACTAAGAATCTGCGCAGTTCCTAAAACTGTTTGTTGAGGAATTCGGTTTAGTCCCTGAAAACTATTCCGGTCTCGCTGCTCATCTCTTCTATGATTGCCAGGGACTCAAGCTGTATGCCGTTTTCCCTTAGGCGCCTGCCGCCCGACTGGAAGCCCTTCTCGATCACAACCCCGGCCCCCGCAATGGAAGCGCCCGCGTTTTCGCAGAGCATCACGAGGCCCTCAAGCGCGCAGCCGTTGGCAAGAAAGTCGTCAATCAGCAGAATGGATTTTCCTCCGGGGAGGTAGTCCTTGGGAACAGTAATCGTGTAATCAATACCGTGGGTGTAGGAAGTGACTTCCGCGCTGTAGAGGTTGCCGCCGATATTCTTTGCCCTGAATTTCCGGGCAAAGACCGCAGGCACAGTAAAATACTGTGCGGTGATACAGGCAATCCCGATTCCGGAAGCTTCAATGGTAAGGATTCTGTCAACCGGAACGCGGGAAAAACGGCGGTAAAATTCCCTGCCTATTTCGTTGTAAAGGCCGATGTCAACCTGCTGGTTAAGAAAACTCCCGACATTGAGGATGTTTCCCGGCATTACCTTGCCTTCCGCAAGGATACGATCTTTCAAAAGCTGCATGAATACCTCTTATATTTCCCCCAGGCCGCCCGGTTCTTCCGGCAGCAATTCTTCTTCCTCAGGCTGCCTTGGTTCCGGCGCGGTGTGGAATACTTCGATATAGGGCTCAATTCCGTTTATCATCTTCGGGACTGAAAGAATGTACATGTCATCCTTCAGGGGCAGCGTGAAACGTCCTTCAAAAACAGGTCTCCCGTCGCTGAATTCAATTTTAATACGGTGATTGCTCCCCCTCACACTGAACCTGTCACGGTCGCCCCTGAAAAAGCTCAGTTCTTCGCCGGAGTCCACAGTAACGGTAACGGGATCGGGGGCCTTCAGCCCTGCTTCTTCCAGGTCGTGGTTATCAATCAGCAGGGTATGTCCCCGGAACATAACAAATATAACAATTCCCAGGAGAATCCAGAGGAGGGTAAGGCATGAACGGATCAATGCACGTTTTCTATTCATTGCCTCCTCCCCGGAGACTTGAGCGGGCAGCTTCGGCATTGCTGCGTTTGCGCCAGGCATGGAGCACCAGAGCCAGTGCGATAACCGCATAACTGAAGGCGTCACGGAAATATTCTCCGATCATGGCATTCCCGAAAAGGTTTGTTCCCGCCCTGGGAACTACAATATACATAAGGTGCAGCAATACTGTTCCGATAAACACATTGGTAATGGTCGCCTTGCTTACCGAGGCCCCGCCCACAAGAATTGCCGCGGCGGCAAAGAAACCTGTCTGTTTGTGGGCATTGTAGGTGGCAATGTTTCCCATGTTCTGCAGAAAGATTATCTGTCCCAGACTTGCCAGAATCGTAGAGATGATAATCGCAATGATACGGGTTCTGTCAACGGGGATTCCCGCCGCATGGGCAACCGCCTGATTCTGTCCTACGGCGCGCATGTCCTGCCCCAACTTGGTTTTTCTGAACCAGATGATGAACAGACACAGAATGCCTATCACCAGATAATTGGCAAGGGGAAGATTTATGACGCCGAAGGGAAAGTTGATACGCAGGGGGATGAGCCTGTCCAGGGACTGGCGCACCGAATCAAGGGTAAGTGTATTGCGGATTCCGTAGCCGCGGCTCAGTGTTATATTCAGTGAATGGACAGGAATAATAAAGCCCATAAGATAGAGAACGATGAACTGGTAAAAGCCGTCCATAAAGAAACCGAGAATATAGCCTGTAACCATCTCCCGGCCCCTGGCCCGGTTCAGGATCTCCCCGGCAAGCCAGCCCAGAATTGCCGCTATGGGGACGGCGATGAGGCTTGCGAATATCAAACCCGGTACGCCCATGATGTTCCAGTCAACGGCAAAGATCAGGCCTATCTGCCCCGCCATGGCTCCCAGCACCATGCCGAAATTTATCCCCATGCCCGCCATGATGGGAAGTATCAGGCTGAAGACAAGGAAACAGTTTCTGCCGATCCTTGTAAGAATTTCCTGAACAATGGAAATGGCCGAAAGACCCGACACCGGAGCTGCCGCCGCGGTGACCACGACAAAGATAATAACAACGAGGTTATCGGCGGCCGCGTTTTGTATTTTGAAGCCTTTTTTCATTTGGCCACCTTTGTCCGCCGGGTAAGGGCATAGATGATCATGCCGTTACTCACCAGGATTCGTATCACTTCGGACATGTCGGTTTTAAGAATGCTGTTTATCACGCTGGGAGTCATGGTAAGGATGCTCTGGAAGAGAAAGGTGCCCACTATCACGTTGAGTATAGACGCCTTGTTTACGGAAGCACCGCCCAGCAGTATCGCTGCTACCGCGGGAAAGGCCATGAAGAGGGGCGCCTGGTATACCTGTATAAAGCCGAACCTCTGCTGGTACATGAGAATCCCTATGGCCCCGTACACGGAAGAAACAATAACGCTGATAAGCCTCATCCTGTCCGCGGAGACACCGCCTGCGCGGGCAAAATCCGGGTTGGAACCCACGGCGGTAAGGGAGGTGCCCGTCCGGCTCCGCATGAAAAGCCACATGATCCATGCCAGGAAGGCAAAGAAGAGTATCGCTCCTGTCGGGAATTCAAAATTGTCTCCGATTTTTATCGCAAGAAAACTGTTGAGAAAATGGCCCCAGTATCTTTCCAGGCTGATGGTGGTTCGCAGCCCCTGACCGGTGTAACCCCAGACCATGGTAGGATTGGAGTAGGGGAGAATGAGCCACATGATGGCCATGAAGGTAACGATTGAAAAACCTACATACATGGCGATAGTCATCTCTTCGCCCTTAACCTTGTTTAACAGGAGCCCGTAGAGCCAGCCGAAAACAAGGGCAAAGGGGAGGGAAAAGAGTATTGCGCCGAAGAAACCGGCCGCTCCTGAGAGTTCCGCCTGCATGGCAAGCGTGGAACCAAGCAGTCCTGCTACTATTCCCACAGGAAGACCGAAGTTAAGCCCCGCCCCGGCCTGCATCATGGGAACAAGGGCCAGCACCATCACTGCGTTCTGCCCGAAGCGGACACAGACATTCATCAGGGAATTGTCAACCCTCACTCCCACAAAGGGAGCGGCAATGAAGAGGATCACTACAAAGAAGAAGATGATGAACCTCGGCCAGCCGAAATCGTTTATGAATTCCCTTATTCTCTTTCCGGCAGAATTACTGTTGATCATATTTTTTCTCCCGACATGAGCAGCCCGAATTCGGCCGCGGAAGCCCCCGGACTCAGTATTCCCGCTATCCGGCCTTCCGCAACAATGGCAATCCTTGAACAGATGGAACGGAGTTCCTCCAGCTCGCTTGAAACCATAACGATGGTGGTTCCCTGTTCCTTGTTATACTGCCGCAGTGTGTCAAGGACAATTTTTTTGGCGCCGACATCAATGCCGCGGGTGGGTTCGGAAACAAAGAGCAGCCGCGGCGAAAGGTCAAAGGCCTTGGAAAGGCATACTTTCTGCTGATTCCCTCCGGAAAGTTCCTTTGCCGGCTGTTTGGGCCCGGTACAGCGGATCTCAAGTTTTTTGATGTACTTTTCCGCAGCTTCCCTCATGGCCTTTTCGTCCCGCAGTCTGAAAAGTCCCCCGAACCAGGATTTAAGATAGCTTCCTTTGCTCTGCATGGCGGTAAAGGCAATGTTCCAGTCTATGCTTTCGTCCAGCAGGAGTCCTACACCGCGGCGGTCTTCCGAAACAAAGGCCATGCCCGCTTCAAGGGCCGCTTTTGGATCCCGCAGAACTACTTTTTTCCCTTCAAGACTTACTTCTCCCCCGGCCGCAAAGAGCCCCATGATTCCGTTTGGAATCCCCAGCTTTCCCTGACCTGCCAGGCCTCCGATGCCGAATATCTCTCCCTGTTTAACCGTAAAGGACACATCCCGTACCGTTTCTCCGGGCATATCCACCCAGAGATTTTCCACTTTTAGAATATCGTCTCCGGCCGGAACGGAAACAGCCTCCTCCGCGGCGGGAGTTTCGGTCATATCCCGGCCTACCATCCATGAGGCAATATCGACAACAGAAACATTGTTGTTGGGCGTATCTTTGATAATGGCGCCGTCACGCAGTACAATTATCCTCGCGGAAATGGATTTAATCTCGTGAAGCCTGTGGGAAATAAAGATGACGGCGATTCCTTCGGCGGCAAGAACCTTGAGTGCGGAAAGCAGAATCTCTGCTTCACTTTCGGTAAGCACCGCGGTAGGTTCATCCAGCACGAGGAGCTTTACCCTGTCCCGGTTTATCTCGCGGGCAATCTCGGTAAACTGCTTATGCCCCACAGGCATCTCCGCTACAAGCGTAGAGGAATCTATCTTTACTCCCAATTTCCTGATGGCTTCTTCCGAACGGCTTGTCATAATATCCCGTTTCAGGGTACAGAGCCGTTCCCCAAAAACTTCGGCGGCAATATTATTCCGCAAAGGTTCCCTGTTAAGAGCGATGTTTTCCGCCGCGCTGAAACCGGGGATAAGCGAAAATTCCTGGTGAACCATGCCGATACCGGCGTCCAGCGCGTCGAAGGGGCTTTTGAAATTAATTTCTTTGCCTTCAAGATAGATATGTCCGCCGAAACCGCCTGTATCGGCGATGACGGACATACCAAAAAGAATGTGCATTAACGTTGTCTTTCCGGCGCCGTTTTCTCCTACGAGTCCCAGGATTTCGCCGGGGTACAGTGAAAAACCGACATCTCTGAGAACCTGGGTTCCGTAGAAGTCCTTGCTGATACTATCCAAACGGAGAAGCGGCGCCGAATCTGACATAATTACTGCTGCTGAAATTTGATGGCGTAATACTTGTCGGGCACCTTCTGTTCGGTGGTGGGGAGGTAACCCTTGCCGAAGATGTAGGTATCCATATAGATAAGAATCTGGTTGCGGGCCCGCACTCCGGTGTTGGCGTCGATGTAGTAGCCGCCGTTCCATTTTGCACCCTGGGTGAATTCTCCCAGAGCGGCATAGAGATCGTTGAGATTGTCCTTTTTGGCCTGCCCGTCAATGATCCGTTTCGCAAATTCGCCAAGACCTGCGCTTAATGAAAAGCCGTAGGAGAAGGCCCATGTACCGAACTTGCCGGCGCCGCCCTTTGCTACTACCGCGTCTTCAACTTTCTTGAGAATTGCGGGAAAGTTACCGGTTTCGGCCGAAAGGTCAATGCCGAGTGCTCCCGGGTAGCCCATGAGAGGGGAGGGGAGGTCTGCTTCTACAAACATGCCGCCATAAGCGAAAAGCTGTTTGAGCAGCGGTTCTGTATGCGCATCATTTGTGCAGAAGAAAACAGCATTCTTCCCGTACTGCTGAATCCACTGGGGAGTCTGCTCAAGAATGTACTGCTGCGCTCCGGCTACACCCACATCGCTTGTGGGATCGGGGGCGGTAACAAATACGAATTTGAGCCCCAGATCATTACAGGCAGCTTCAAAGATCTGCCGGCGCAGACCGAGGGATTCGTAACTCATGTGCCTGGGGAAGCTGATGTGGATGAAGGCATCCGCGCCGAGCTGTTTGGCTGCCCAGACGATGGTATAGCCGCGGGAAATAAAGTCCGCGCTGACCGCCAGATCCGCCGCCGCCTGGATTACCAGGGGATCTTCGTGGGGTTCACCGGCAAAGAGCAGGATGTCCGGCCTCTTCTCCCGTACCCGTTTGAAGGCTTCCGCGCAGCCGGGAACCGCCTGGTTCATGACAATCGCCTTCATCAGAGGATCGTCCGCCAGGGTGGTGATCTGGCTGATTGTCACTTCCTGCTGATCCATGAAGCTGTCCGGATAGGTAACATGCTGAATGATGCCCCCTTCGGTAGCCCTCCCGTAGCGGCGGATCAGTTCTTCGGCGCCCCGCAAATCGTCTTCAGACTGGGAAACCGTACCGGTCACCACGCCTATGTGGTAAGCGGCTTTGGAAGCGCCCGAATCCTTCTTGCCCCCGGCAAAGAGAGCCCCCTGGGCCAGGACAGCCAGCGCCAGGAGCATTACAGTGATTTTTTTCATAAAAATCCTCCTCGAAAAAAAATTAGAGCTGCCCGGAGACTTCAGTTTTCCGGACAAGTCCATTATTATAAAAAAGTATAACCCATAATCACGGTTTAGGATAGGCCAGCGCATTCTCATTGACATAAAACCCCGCCTCATGGTAGATTGAACCCGTTCCACATGAATCTGGTGTGAGTTCTTTGACGGGCAATAGCGCAGTTGGTTAGCGTACAAGTCTGGGGGACTTGGGGTCCCCGGTTCGAATCCGGGTTGCCCGACTAAGGGATCTATAAGCGAAAACAGGCGGATTCGAACCGCAGTACCGTGCCCCGGAAAGGCGTAAGCCTTGAAGGGGTTGAGGCGCAGGATGCGCCGAAAGGTACGGAGGCGGGCTGGAAGGAGCAAACAGGATGTTTGCGACTGGAAGCCGAATCCGCCTTGCCCGACTAAGCCGTAATTCCTTACAGGATAAGGAGTTACGTGTATTTCAGAGAAAACGGTTGGAACCCCTACAATATGCCTCTATACCGATGGTGATACGTTGGTGATACTTTTTTGAGGAGGCATGTCTATATGCGAAGACCCACGCTCTACAAACACCGGAGGAGTGGATTATTTTTGCCGGGCCGCTGGATCTATTCTTCAAATTCTGATAGTTTCCGAACGACTGGAAAGTAAACGCCGATGCCCTGAGAAATAGCCGTTTTTGCTTGACAAAACCGGCTTTTGGCGCGATATTATAAATATAGCGAAGTGGCGGGCGTGGCTTCCGCCGGGCGCAGGTTTCCTACGTTTCCCCGCCGGGATGGCCTCCGGCTGCTATAACTTTTCTTGCCCCTGATAAATCGGATATCCTATTCATAGTTACAATCCTTTCAAATCCTTCCATGTCCAAGGGTTTTATGAGTTTGTAAAACGTCCGGCTCCGCAACGCTTTATTATGGGTACTATTAATTACTTCATCAAAATACAGGTATGTCGCCCCATTCTTTCTTTTCGTGTAGGCGTTCACTATTGCCCCTTCCCGGGTAATACCGATAATCGCCATGTCCGGGCTTTCACAATGGCGGGGATTAGGTCAAAGTCCGTGTCTAATATGGCTAATGCGCCTTGGCCGTGGCGTTTCTTGACGTGGTTTACAAAATAGGTTGTTATCTCATGAATAAGCCCGGAAAAATCAAGTCCGATGGAAGCGGCGGCCTCCACAAGCCACTGTTCCGGCTTGCCTATTTTCGTTATGACAAAGAGGTTCACGGTTATTTATACCAAAATCCGGCCTCTCGGTAAAGCTAACCAGCCAAGGAGGAAATACCATGAACAATTTTTATGACCCGATTGTTGCGGAAGTCAGACAGAACAGGGCAAAACTTCTTGAAATGTACGGCGGCATTGAAGGCTTGAGGGGTACTTAGTAACCCGACAGCCTAATCAAGTTTAGTCTTTAGGGCAATCCGTTTTATCTCTTGCCCTTGTCGAAGAATTCTCCCAGCGCCCGCGGAGGGTGGTTGTGTTTGGAGAAGAAGATCAGGAGGAGCAGGGTAAGCACATAGGGCAATACCATGAGAAGATCGGAATAGTTGCTGGGCATGCCCAGGAAGAGGGTAAGCTGGTAGCCTGAAGATTTTGCCAGACCGAAGAAGAGGCACACGGCAAAGGTGGGAAGGATCTTCCAGTTGCCGAAGATAAGCGCGGCAATGGAAAGGTAGCCGTAGCCCATGTAGATGCTGGGCGAAAACTGTGCGGAGATGGAATAGGCAAGGAAGATCCCTCCCAGTCCCGAACGGGCGCCGCAGATCATCACTGCCGCCATACGGGTCTTTGCCACATCCCCCCCTGCGGCGTCAAGGCTGGCCGGGTTTTCTCCGCAGGCCCGCAGGCGCAGTCCAAAACGGGTTCTGTAGAGAATGTACCAGAAGATAAAGGCCGCAATAAAGATTACAATTTCAAAGGGGTACATGTTTTTAAAGAGGCCTCCCAATACCGGAATGCGGGAAAGGCCGGGAATGGTAAAACGGGAAGACACGCCGATCTGGAATTTGTTTGAAGCCTCCCCGGTAATGGCATTGTTGATCACGCTGGTGAGGAAGGTGGTAAGGGCCAGGGCCAGTGTGTTGACCACTACGCCCGAGATAACCTGCTGGGCGCGGAATTTAACGCAGAGGGCCGCGTGGATCAGGGAGAAGACCAGTCCTCCTGCCATAGAAAAAGCCATGGCGATATAGATGAGCGCCCCGGATGCCTGGCCCAGACGTGAACTCAGCAGTACCACTGCTGCGGCTCCGGTAAAGGCCCCAAAGCCCTGCAGGCCCTCAAGAGCCAGCATGGTTACTCCGCTCCGTTCGCAGTAGATTCCGCCGATAGCCATGATAAGGAGAGGCATTGCGAATGAAAGACCGTCAATCAGTATGATGTCCATCAGATCCGCTCCTCGTTTTCGGTTTTTGTCCGGTTTGTCTTTTCGAGTTCAATTTTTGCGCGGTATCGTATCCAGACGGTACAGGCGCTGAAGAGCAGCAGTATGCCGGTGATCACCAGCGCGATTTCCTGCGGTACTTTTACTGTGGAACTCATGTAGACAGAGCCCTTCTGGAAAACGGTAACCAGCACCGAAGCGAAGATTGCCGCCACGGGGGAAAGGTTACCCAGCAGGGATACTGCGATGGCATCATAACCCAGGCTTGCCAGGCTTTTGGGGAGGATATTGTTGTAGTAGCCGAGGTAGTAGCACACCCCGGCGCTTCCTGCCAGGGCTCCGGAAATGAGCATGGAAAGGACGATGCTGCGGCCTTCCCGGATACCGGCATACATGGCCGCGTCCCGGTTGAGTCCGACCGCCTTGAGTTCAAAGCCGAAGGTGGTACGATCCAACACAAACCGTACGATAAAAACCGCGGCCAGCGCTATAAGGATGCCCAGGGGGATGGTAGGCCTCATGCTGCCCCAGCGCAGTCCGGTAATCGTAAGCCGGGAAGCGGCGCTGCATACCCTGGATGAACGTGACATGACATCTACATAGTAGGTGTTGATAAAAAAGCCCGTCACATAACTTGCAATATAGTTGAACATGATCGTTGAAACAACTTCGTGTATGTTGAAACGGTACTTGAGAAAACCTACGAGGGCTCCCATCACCGCTCCTGCCCCAAGACCCACAAGGATCACCAGGGTGCGGGCTATGGGAGAAGGAAGATTGCTGTAACCCACAAAAACCGTAGCCAGGAAACCTGCGGTAAGCATCTGGCCCGCAATCCCGATGTTGAACAGGCCCGCCTTGAGGGCCACAATAACCGCAAGAGCGGCAAGGAGCATGGGAGAGAGAATCCCCAGGAAGGAAAGAAAATCGGTGAGCATGTTCTGGCCCCCCGCGTATGAGCCTTTCAGCATAAAACCGCTCCCCCGCAGGAACGCGGCAAAGGCAACGAGCGGATTTTTTCCCAGTACAAGAAGCAGAAGGGAAGCGGTAATCAGGGTAAGAATGATGGCAAAGAAGGGAAGGGCAACAGGACTTGTGCGATCTTCCGAAAGTAAACGGAAAATCCGTATCAGTGCCCGGGGCCTTGTTCTGTAAGGCCGCCCCGTCATGATTTTACCCCCATCATATACTTGCCTACCTCGTTGGGGGTAAGTTCCGATGCCGCGGAGATCCTCAGCAGTTCTCCGTTATAGATGACACCGATGGTGTCGGCAAGGTTCATTACCTCATCAAGTTCCAGAGAGATAAGGAGCACCGCCCTGCCCGTGTCCCGTTCGGCTATGATCTGGTTCTGTATGTTTTCTATGGCCCCTATGTCCAGCCCCCGTGTGGGCTGCACGAATATGAGAAGCTGTGAATCAAGGGATATTTCCCTGGCGACAATGGCTTTCTGCTGGTTTCCCCCGCTCATGGAACGGGTGAGGGTGCGGGTACCCTGCCCGCTGCGTATGTCAAAACGGCGGCTTAAATCTTCCGCATATTTTTTGAATCCTTCTTCCTGAAGCACCCCCTTCTTCGAGAAAGGAGGAAGATAGTACTGTTTTACCGCAAGGTTTTCCTGGAGTGTAAAATCGAGAATCACCCCGTATTTTTGTCTGTCTTCGGGGATGTACGCGATGCCTTCTTCGATGCGGCGGCGGATTTTTTCGGTGGTAATATCCCTGCCGGCAAGACGGATGCTGCCCTTTGAAGGCTTTGCCAGTCCCGCAACGGCGTCGGCAATTTCCACCTGTCCGTTGCCCGAGACTCCGGCAATGGCGAAGATCTCCCCTTTACGGATGGAGAATGATACGTTCTTTACCACTTCAAACTGGTTTTCGTTCTTTACGCTGAGGCCTTCAACCTCAAGCACAACATCGCCGAATTTGGGCGGACTCTTCTCGCGGGTAAAACTGACTTCCCGGCCTACCATGAGGTTCGCCATCTCGTGGGTAGAAGCTTCGGCAACAGGCAGAACTTCTACCAGTTTTCCGCGGCGCAGTATTGCGCAGCGATCCGCGATTTCCTTTATCTCCTCCAGCTTGTGGGTAATAAGGATGATCGTCTTTCCCTTGTTCCGCAGGTCCCGCATGATACCAAGGAGAAACTCTATCTCCTGGGGAGTGAGAACCGCGGTGGGTTCATCGAATATCAGTATTTCCGCTTCCCGGTAGAGCATCTTGAGGATCTCTACCCGCTGCTGGGTGGAAACATTTACTTCTTCTATCTTTTTTTTCGGATCAACCTCAAGACCGTAAAACCGGGAAAGGCCGGCAATTTTCTTTTCCGCACTTTTTATGTCAATATACGGAAAAATCCCCAGGACCTTTTTTACCGGTTCTATCCCCAGGACAATATTTTCTGCAATGGTATAATTCGGAATAAGTTTGAAATGCTGGTGAACCATGCCGATATTCAGGGCCACCGCGGCATTGGAGGAGGAAAGGCTGACCTTCTCTCCCCGTACAAAGATTTCGCCTTCATCGGGTTCGTACATGCCGAAAAGCATGCTCATCAGCGTGGACTTTCCGGCGCCGTTTTCCCCGAGGAAGGCAAAAATCTCACCCTTCTTAATGCTGATGCTGATATCGTCGTTGGCGGTGATGCCGGGGAAGCGCTTTGTGATGCGCTTCATCTCGACGATATATTCATCCTCAGCAGGCATAGTCAGGCTCCGGCTTTTAAAGCCCGGGGAAATTGTTGGGCGTATGACCGTTGAAGTTCGCGGCGGGAACGATCTTCCCGGCCTTGAGCAGGGCATAGGCTTCCTTGAGCTTCTCCCTGGTGTTGGCGGAAAGTCTGCTGCGGTTCTCTGCGGAAACATAGCCGGTAGAATCGGTGTCCGCTCCCAGAACCACATTCCGGCCTTTGAAGGTGCCGTCCTTGATCGCCTGGAGCTGCCGGGTAACGTTAATGTGCATCACCTTCACTGCCGAGGTAAGCATAATGTTCTCGTTACCCTTGAAGCCGTCATCGTACTGGTCAACGTCAACGCCGATAATGTACACATTGCTGGCTTCCTTGGCCGCGGTAAAGACGCCGTTACCGGACGCTCCGGCGGCCGCAAAGAGAACATCCGCGCCCTGATTGATCAGCGCCTGGCCTATCACCTTGCCGGTGGCTTCATCGGCAAAACCGCCGACATAGTTGCCGCCGATGGCTTTCCCGGTAACATCAGTTCCCGCATAGGAGGGAAGTTCAACAAGCTGGGCCTTGGCGCCGTAGTGTTTGTTGGCATAAGCCACCCCGCTGTTGAAACCGAAATGATAGTTTACTACAGAGGGGAAGGCCATGCCGCCTACCACCGCCACCTTGCCGGTTTTGGTCTCCAGGGCCGCAACAATGCCGGCAAAGAAGCCTGATTCTTCCTCGTGGAACTGTATCGAATAGATGTTATCCAGTTCAATAGTATTGCCCGCGGCATCCGCAGGGGCGGTATCGACAAGGATTACCTTCCGATCCGGATTGTCCTGGAGTACGGCGCCTACCGGGGAAAACTGGAAGCCCGGCAGGACCACCACGTCGTAGTCGGCGATAACGTCCGCCACGGCGGTGACTACCTTCGCCATGTCCGGCTCCTTGATGGAGGTGATCTCCGCCTCGGGGTTGAGCCGCTTGAATTCCAGGATGCCGTTCCA
>JAITES010000242.1 GCA_031281925.1 Treponema sp.
GGAGTTCCCGGAGAAAACACTACGCTGATATTTTCAACCCTGATCATGACTGCTTCTTTCGCTCCTTTCGCGGCCGGTAGCCGGAACGGAAACCCATGCGGGACACGATGATGCACAGAATTATAAGAAGTCCGGTGATAAGCTTTAGATCGTTGGCGGTCATGTGAATATGGTAGCCGTAATTGCGGGCAAAGAACATGAGGCCGCGGTAGAGAATGGAACCGAGGATCACACGGAGGGTAAGAAGGCCGATCCTGTTTGAACGGATAAGGAATTCTCCTATCATGAGCGAAGCAAGGCCCGAGACGATCATGCCGCTTCCAAAGTTGATGTCCGAAAAACCCTGGTACATGGCGGCATAGGCGCCGGAGATCCCCACAAGGCCATTGGCAAGGCAGATGCCCACGGTCTTAATCACTTCGGGATTCATTCCCTGGCTGATGATAAGCTGGGGGTTTGCTCCCAGCGCGCCCAGAGAGAGACCGAAGTCGGTATGAAAGAAAAGATCGAGAATAATCTTGATAATAACAATCGTAATAAAACAGAAGATCACGATGGCCCAGCCGGAATGGATGGTAAAACTCTGGGCCCAGCCGTTTATCTTTGAAAAAAGAGTCGGAATCTTGATCAGCGAAAGATTGGCCCGGTTGCTCATCACCCGGAGGTTTATCGAATAGAGCATGGTCATGGTAAGGATACCGGAAAGCAGATCCGGTATCCTTAATTTGTTGTGAATAAGGGCCGTAACGAGGCCTGCCAGCATGCCTCCGGCAAAGGCCAGGGCAAGGGCCGCAGGCGAAGGGATCCCCCGTGAGAGCATCACACCCATGATGCAGGCTCCCAGAGGGAAGGAGCCGTCTACGGTCATGTCGGCAAAGTTAAGGACTCTGAAGGTGATGAATACTCCCAGAACCATGATGCCGTAGATGAAGCCTTCGGTTAAAATCCCTTCGATCATGTCCGTACCATAATTTCCTTAAGGCCCGCCTATTTCTCCGTAAGTTTCCCGTTTTCGAAAATCAGGTTGGCCTGGGAAAGGTACTTCTGGGGAATGGTGATGCCGAGCTTTTTGGCGTTGTCAAGATCAAACATGAGATCCGACTCCGAAGGATCGGTAAGGAACTTTACCGGAATGTCGGCAGGTTTCTTCCCTTCAAGAATGTCCGCAACGATATTGCCCGTGGCAATGCCGGCCTTGTAGTAGTTGAAGCCCGAAGCGATAAGGCAGCCGCCGTCTTTGATGCCGGTAACATCCCCGGCAAAGATTGGCTTTTTGGCTGTCCCGAAGACATCAATAATCGCCGCAACCGCGGAGAATACCGTGTTATCGGTGGTCATGTAGATCCCGTCAACGCGGCCTACAATGGCCTGTGCGGCCTGCCGAATGTCCGCGGAGGTATTGATTGACTGTTCCACAAGGGAAATGCCCTGTTCGCTGCAGGCTTCCTTGACCAGTTCCAGAGCGCTAATCGAGTTAGCCTCGGAACCGGTATAGATATACCCAAGGGTTTTGATGCCCGCAATCTCCCTGAACAGGGCGATATGATCCGCAGTGGGGATGGCGTCGCTCATGCCGCTTACGTTTCCTTCCCCGCGGGAGAGGCTGGACACAAGGCCCGCTTCAACAGGATCGGTAACCGCGGAAAATACCACCGGAATGTCCTTGATGGCGTTTGCCAGAGCCACGGCGGTAGGGGTAGCTATGCCGATGGCAACATCCACCCTGTCGTTCTTGAATTTGCTGGCAATCTGGGCCGCGGTGCTGGGATCTCCATTGGCGCTCTGCAGGTCAAATGCGGCATTGAAACCCCGGCTTTTGAGCTGATCCTGAATCCCCTGTTCGCATGCATCAAGGGCCGGATGGGCCACGATCTTTGAAATTCCAATCCGGATCTGTTTTGCCCCGCCCGAGGGGGCATCCGCAGTGCCTGAATCCTTCCTGCCCCCCGCAAATGCGAGAGGCAGAACTGCAGCGCAGAGGGCTGCGATCATGAGTACCTTTTTCATTTCAAACGCTCCTTTTAAGTGTTTTGTAACAAGCTCAGCTATTCTAGAATGTATGGGGCTTTGTGTCAAATAGCCGGGGAACTTCGGAGCTTCATTTTTCCGTGAGATTGTCCACGCAGTCCCAGTCATGCCTGGTTCCGGTATATTTTTCGCAGCGATCCATGTAAAGTTTTGCGACCCCGTCGCCGCTGTCTTTCCGGTACAATTCCGCAAAGATTTTTTCCGCCTCCGCAAATTCCTTTTTCTCGTAAGAGGCAAAACCCTGTTCCCATATCTTGACCATGTCAAGCGTTTCCGCGGAAGCTTCATCCCGTATTGCCAGAAGTTCGTAAAGCCGTAAAGGAGTATTGATCCCCACAACCGTGACACGGCTTAAACTCCGCACAATAAATTCATCTCCAATTTTATTCCGGGTGTATTCGCTTATCAGGATGCCCCCCGTATCGTACTGTTTGTTTACGCCTTCAAGGCGGGCGGCCAGATTTACCGCGTTGCCCATAATCGTATAGTCCATCTTGTTTGGGGTACCCATGTTGCCTACTACCATGTCCCCTGAGTTAATTCCCAGCCGGGTATAGAGGGGCCGCTCCGCCCGGATCACGTTTTTTTCTATAAGTTTGTTTAAGGGCGCGGAGAAAGGCCCGTCGCTTTTCATGATCTCTTCCCTCAGTTCCAACTCCCGTTTTTTCATTTGAATGGCGCTGCGGCAGGCGAGTATGGCGTGCCTTTCTGTCCACAGAGGAGCGCCGAAGAAGGCAATAATGGCGTCCCCTTCGTACTTATCAATAGTACCCTGGTTGTTAAGTACGATGTTGCTCATTTCGGTAAGGTACAGGTTAAGGAGATTAACCAGTACCTTTGGACCTTCGTCGGCATATTCTTTCTGAAGAACTTCCGATATTGATGAAAAGCGCTGAATGTCCGTAAAAATTGCGGTCATTTCCAGTTTTTGACCGCCCAGGTTAAGTTTGGAAGGATCGGAGATGATCTGTTCGATTACCGAAGGGGCAAGGTAACGGGAAAACGCCGATTTGATAAAACGTTTCTGGCTGCCTTCGGTAGCGTAATTGTAAAGACTGGTTGTAATAAAGGCCAGCACTATTCCCGTAAAAGGCGCTATCATGGGAAGCCAGAGATTGAATTTGTCATAGGCGGCCAGACCCAAACATGTCAGGAGAATTAATACCAAAAAAGTACCGGTTACCGATACTGCGATTTTTCCGGGATAGAGCCCCAAAATACCGGTTAAAACAATTACTGTCAAAACAAGAAGCAGATCGATCGCAAGGGGACTCTCCCGGATAAAATCCCCGTTCAAAATATTATCCAGCATGGTGATGTGTACGCCGACTCCCGGATATGTTGCGGAAATGGGGGTGGCGAAAATGTCGTAGAGACCGGGAGCATAAAGCCCGAAAAAGACATACTTGTCCTTAAAGTCGCCGGGCAGAAGCTCCGGCTCTTCCCCCTGTGCATGGCTTTCCGCGCTCCTGAGCACCTGATCCATAAAATAGGGATAGTAACGATCCAGACTGCCCCGGTAGCGGAGAATGCACCGTCCTTTCCGATCCACAGGAATTGTATAATCGCCCCAGTGTACAAGATGCTTTTCCGGATCATAGACAAGTTTAGTGTCATGACCCGCAACGAGCAGAGATGCGGTACTGAGACCGGGAACCGCCCTGTTGTCAAAGAGGGTAAAAAGATTGGCCCGGCGTATGGTTCCGTCAAAATCGGGCCAGCCGGTTACGCTGCCGAGAATACCCGCAGCGTTTTTCAATTCCTCTATGGGGAACTGCGCCCGGATTTCTCCCTCATTTCCGGACAGACGGTCATAGAGGGGGTGCAGCGCTTCAAAACCGGACAATTCAAAAAGCGGCTTGCCCAGTTCCCCGGGCCAGGAACTTACAGACCCGGAACCGGTACTGAAAAATACCGCCTGTACCACCCGGCCAAAGTCTTTCTCCGCCTGTACAAAGGCAGCATCGTCTCCGCCGGCGCTTAAATCCCGCAGAGATCCTGCTATTTCCCGGAAACGGGAGTCCGCTTCCCCGAGCCGGCCTTCCGATACAAGAGAGCGGACCTGCTCAAGATTTTCTGCCGCATCGTTTATTATGTCTTCCTGCCGGGCATTCCGGTGAACCGAAGCTTCCGTAAAGAGCATATCGAAGGCAACCGACTTTGCTCCGGCCTCCTTCATGTACTCTACAAATTCGGCGTATGCCTTCCTGGGCCAGGGCCAGGACCAGCCTCTTTCGTTTTTGGCCCAATCCAGACTTTGCTGATCGAGCAGGACAACCACAATCTCTTCGGAAGCCGGAGCCGATTCGGCAAAGAGATTAACCCTGAGATCATAAATCTTAAATTCCAGATAATCAAATACCCCGGTGAAAGACGCAAGAGTTACAAGCAGAGACAGTGAGATAATTACAATAAAGGCAACCCGGTTTTTATGGGATTTGCCGGTGTTCAGTTTCATTTTCCTGGATTCCTTCCGGCCCCTGCCGGGTTACTGCGTAACCGGCTGGCGGGGCTTCAGCTTGCCCTGACCGGATAAGTTGACAATTTCCGGGGTGGTTCCCGTGCCGGCAAAGAGCGCCGCCGCCTTTTGCCGGTAATAGGCGCTTTTCTCCGCTATGGTCATACCCGCTGTTTCATCATGCTGCTTTAATCTGATTGCGTGAATTTC
>JAITES010000047.1 GCA_031281925.1 Treponema sp.
TGACCCAGATCTATCTGCAGGGGTATGGACGCAGGATTCCCCGATACGGCGACATTGAGCATAGAATTCCCGACCGGAAGATTCGATGGATTATCTACATACGCGGCCAGATCTGCCGGTAGATTATCCGCATCAAGCCGCCAGACCCTGAACGCGATGGTTCCGTCGGCAAGCCCGTCATCGTCTTCAATGGTTCCCGTGAGGCGTGCGCTGTCGCCGAGAAGGTTGCTTGCCCTGTTATCGGGATGGAGGATCGACTTGGCATAACCGGGCCCGTTTTCTTCCTGCATATTTTCGACGCCGGTATTGAAATCGGTAAAGACGATTACCGGTTTGTCGGTTTCCTGATCTACATTGAGTACTTTAACTCCGGAAATACCCACGTTGCCCGCGTTATCCATTGCGAGCAGGTAGAAAGAATGTTTCCCTTTGGCAAGAGAAGTGGTGTCGATATTTTGGCTGCCTCTAAAAAACCGGCTGTTCTTAAACTCTTCCTCTGTAAAAGAATAATATTCCTGGTTGTTGGCAGCGGGAATACCGGGATTAGGAGCGCCGGAATAAAAACTGTCATAAAGCGCCCTGGGATCGCCGATCTGATCCGGATCGATGACCCACTTCACCATCTCTATTTCCTGCGGCGGATTGCCGCCAACCTGTATCCATCCGGTTTTAATGCCGTAGGTATCCGAGGCATTCCCGTGAACAGTAATTGTACCGTTTACATAATTAATGGGATAAGCGCCGCCTGGGGGAGTAGAGCCGGGGAAATATGCCCTGTAATAGGACTCGTTATATATCGATACTTCCCTGTCTACCATGTTTATCTGGGGTTTGGGAGGAGTCCTGTCAACAATAACATTGACAAAGGTACTGCCTTCCCCGCCTTCCCTGTTCTGTGCGGTAAAAGTAAACTTGTAATTGCCGTCGGGAAGACTGCCAAGAGATACCACATAGTGGACTTTCCTTTGGGTGGTACTCGATGGATCCGCCGGATCTGCAGACTCAATAGAAGCAGGAACGGTAATCTCACCGTTGACAGGCCCGTTATATTTGAGCATAACACTGCCGTCATTAATACCGGCTTCATGCCTCACAAGCGCGGTAAAGATCAGCGTGTCCGATTCATAGCTAAGCTCGGCTGCGGGAGAAGTAATCTCTATTTCAGGCGGTGTACTGACAATATTAATCCGCAGCCAGCCTGCCCTGTCGGCTGAGGGGAAGTACTGCTCCACCCCGCTCACGTCTCTTACAAGAAGCTGGAACCGGTAATACCCGGCGTCACGTTCATTGAGATGAAAGGTAGAGGGCACATAGGGATTCTTCCGTTCCGCCCAGATCGGGTTTCCTTCCGTCCAGCCGGATGTTCCGTAATCGTCAAACATGGACCAGTCCGCTGGTTTGGCCGCATCCCAGGCCGCCGGATCAGGAGAAGTCCCGCCGGGAAGAACAGCGGCGTCCACCGGCCAGAATTTTATCCTGGGATAACCGGGGGCAACGCCCTGGCGGTCGGAGGCCGTCGCCACAAAATCAAGGCCCTTGAGGAGGCTTATGGCAAGGCCCCCTCCGGGGTTGTCTTCATAGCTTTTACCCAGCCTGTTTATATCCGCGGCCGTATAGGGGCCGGGACTTGCAAGTTCCAGGGTAGTAGGACTGTTCTTTATCGTATAGGAAAGTTTGGGAGTTTCAATTTCATTCACCGAATCGGAAACCTTGAGCTGAACCGTCAGCTCGCCGTCGGTGTAGGCGGCGGTATCAAGTGTAAAGGCCCAGACGCCGCTTTCGGCATCATAGGACTGAACGGGGATATAACCTGTGGAGGAAAGATTAGAACTGCCGCCCCCGCCGGTAACAATTCCCTGAAAGGAAATATGGACGTATTCAACGATCTTGTCGTCGGTCGCAATACCCCTGAAGGTACGTGTTCCCTTGAGGAATTCCCCTGAAGAAGGTTCGGTAACGCTTATCTTGGGCGAATCCACATCTACCGTTCCCCCGAGGGAGACATTATTTTCACAGGTGGACAGTACAAAGCCGAACACGGCGATTAGAGCGGCGGCAAAAAAAGTACCCGGTTTAGGAGCAAAGAAGCTTCTTCTCAAGGTCATAAAAAACCCTCTTTCTCTGAAAAATAAATAAGTTACTGAAATAGTATACTATTTTTATGCTGAAAATTCAACCATAAATCAAAAAATACTCATATTCCGGTATGAAACCGGGCCGGACAGCTTTGGCGGGATTGAAAGAGAAGGGAACGGAGGGTAGTATATAGCTAAAATGTCGGCATAAGGAGCCCGTATGGCGAAGTACCCCTTCAGTGAGATCGAACCCAAGTGGCAAAAGTACTGGGAAGAGCATAAAACTTTCAGGGCGGAGGAAGACCCGTCCTTCCCCAAAGAGAAGCGGCGCTATGTGCTGGATATGTTTCCCTACCCTTCAGGACAGGGGCTCCACGTCGGACATCCGGAAGGCTACACCGCCACGGATATTTACTGCCGCTACCTCCGAATGAACGGGTACAATGTACTGCACCCAATGGGTTTTGACAGTTTCGGGCTGCCCGCGGAAAACTATGCCATAAAGACGGGAACCCATCCCGCGGTAAAGACAAAGGCCAACATCGATCATTTCCGCAGTCAGATTAAATCTCTGGGCTTCTCCTACGATTGGGACAGGGAGGTGGTAACTTCCGACCCGGATTATTTCAAATGGACTCAGTGGATCTTTCTCAAGCTTTTTGAAAAGGGTCTGGCCTACGAGGCGGAGACTCCCATCAACTGGTGTCCCTCCTGCAAGACAGGGCTTGCCAATGAGGAAGTTAAGGACGGCTGCTGCGAGAGATGCGGCGAAAAGGTAACCCGCAAACGCATCCGCCAGTGGATTCTCAAAATTACCGCGTATGCGGAACGGCTGCTGGAGGATCTGGATGATCTTGACTGGCCCGAACCTGTAAAGCTGATGCAGCGGAACTGGATCGGCAAAAGCGAAGGCGCCAATGTGATCTTCAGGATTGATACCGGCGCGGCGGGGGCGCCGGCAGAAAAACTTTCATGTAAAAAGGACGAAGAGCCCTTCATCGAAATTTACACAACCCGGCCCGACACCCTCTTTGGGGCCACCTATATGGTACTGGCGCCTGAACATCCTCTGGTAAACAGAATTACTACCGCGGAACAGAGGGAGGCGGTGACGGCCTACCTTGAAGAGGCGGCCCGCAAGAGTGATCTTGAACGCACGGATCTTGCAAAGGAAAAGACCGGAGTCTTTACCGGGGCCTATGCCATTAATCCTGTCAACGGAAAAAAGATCCCCATCTGGGCGGCGGATTATGTACTCATAAGCTACGGTACCGGAGCCATCATGGCTGTTCCCGCCCACGATGAGCGGGACTGGGAATTTGCAAAGACATTCGGCCTCTCTATCATACAGGTTGTGGATCCAAAGCCTCCTGAACCGGGCCGGGATTATTCGGCGGAACCCGCGGAGTGCAGCGCCGCTTATGGCTATGCGGTAAACTCCGGGCAGTTCGACGGCCTTCCTACGGCGGAGGCGATCAAGGCTGTATGCGCCTGGCTTGAAAAGCAGGGCATAGGCAAGGGGGCCGTAAACTACAAGCTGCGCGACTGGATCTTCAGCCGGCAGCGTTACTGGGGAGAGCCCATTCCGGTGCTGCATTGCGAAAAATGCGGCGCCGAACGCGGCTCCGCGATTGTGCCGCTTAAGGAAGAGGATCTTCCGCTGGAACTCCCCGAAGTAAAAAGTTACACGCCGACAGGCACCGGGGAAAGTCCCCTGGCCGGAATTGACGAATGGGTCAACACTACCTGTCCTGTATGCGGCGGCAAGGCCCGGCGGGAAACCAATACCATGCCGCAGTGGGCCGGTTCCTGCTGGTACTATCTCCGTTACCTCGATCCCAAAAACAGCGCCGCTTTTGCGGGAAGAGACGCAATCGACTACTGGGCGCCGGTGGATCTCTATGTGGGCGGAGCGGAACATGCGGTGCTGCACCTTCTCTACAGCCGTTTCTGGCACAAGGTTCTCTACGACCTGGGACTGGTAAATACAAAGGAGCCTTTCCGGCGGCTCATCAACCAGGGAATGATCCTCGGCGAGGACAACCAGAAGATGAGCAAGAGCCGCGGAAATGTTATAAACCCCGACGACATTATCCACGATTACGGAGCGGATTCGATGCGGGTTTACGAGATGTTCATGGGGCCGCTTGAGGTAAGCAAACCCTGGATGACGGCCGGGCTCGTGGGAGTTTCACGGTTCCTGGAACGGCTCTGGAGCATAGGGGAGAAAACCGGAAACGAAGGGGAAATCAAAAAGGAAACGTTAAAAATCCTCCACAAGACCATCAGGAAGGTTTCCGAAGATACGGCGACTCTCAACTTCAATACGGCAATAAGCGCAATGATGGTGTACTCAAGCGAACTTGCCAAACTGGAGAAGGTTCCCCTTTCCCTCTGGGAGCCTTTGGTGATCATGGTTTCCGCGTACGCGCCGCACCTTGGAGAGGAACTGTGGGAAAAGCTGGGACACACAGAATCGGTGTCAAAAAGCTCCTGGCCTGTGTTTGATCCCGGCCTGGCCGCGGACAGCGAAAAAACCATAGTGGTACAGATCAACGGCAAGCTGCGGGACAAGTTCAGCGCGGCCGCCGGGACCGCCAAAGAAGAACTCGAAAAACAGGCGCAGGCCCTGCCCGCGGTTAAAGGCTGGCTGGAAGGCAAAACCGTAGTAAAGGTAATAACGGTAGCGGACAAGCTTGTAAATATAGTTGTAAAGTAATTCCGCTGCCTTTCAGCGGACGATTTCTTTAGTGTTCATGGAGACACGGCGTTCCCGCACGGCGGAGAGCCGCTCTTCGAGAGCCCGGGCGTCTCCCGCGTTGATAAGGGCCTTGAACGCGTCAAGGCTTCCTTCAAACTGCTCTATGCGGCGCAATAATTCTGTTTTGTTTTCGATAAAGAGTTCCGTCCACATGGGGGCGTTGAGCATGGCTATGCGGGTCAGGTCTTCAAAGCTGCCGCCGCCGAAACGGGTAATGGCGGTGTCTTCCTCACAGTCAATCAGGGCTCCGGCTATCACATGGCAGAGCTGGCTTGTAAAGGCAATCTTTCTGTCGTGTTCCTCCGCCGTGGTTTCCGTGATGCGCCCAAAACCCATGCGGTGGATAATGTTCTTTAGCCAGGAAAGGTTCTCTCTCCTGTTTTGGGCAAGCGGGGTGATGATATAGTTTTTCCCCCGGAAGTTTACAAGGCCCGAATTTTCAAAACCGCCTTTTTCCGCTCCCGCCATGGGGTGGCCGGGTATAAAGTCAAGATCCCGCCGGAGTGTCTTTTCGACCGCGGTAACAATGTTCCCTTTGATCCCGGCAATGTCGGTGATAAGCGCCCCGTTTTTGAAAGCCGGCATCCAGCGTTCCAGAAAACGCAGCATTGTTGAAGGGTTAAGGCAGAGGTACACAAAATCGGCACGGGGCAACACCGTTCCCGGCGCCTCGGTCTCCGCGGCAAGGGAGTAGCCTTCGTCGATGATGCCTTCCCCCAGGGCCGCCATGATGGTTTCGCCGTCCATGTCCAGGGCGATGATCCTCTCAGGCTTCAGGGCTTTAAGGGCTCTGGCAATGGCGCCTCCCATGAGG
The DNA here is from genome assembly GCA_031281925.1 of Treponema sp. Lineage (GTDB taxonomy): Bacteria > Spirochaetota > Spirochaetia > Treponematales > Breznakiellaceae > JAIRNJ01. The sequence continues at coordinate 5,651 of JAITES010000047.1, forward strand.
CCGAGACCGGCAACAGCGATACTGCACTCTTCAATGGGCTTCAAGCTAGATCTTCTTTCCTTCAAGTTCCGCATAGCTGCGGAGACGCGGCATCAACTGTGCAAAGACTGCCGGGGTAAGGGACTGTTCCCCGTCGCAGAGTGCATGTTCAGGATCGTTGTGCACCTCGATGATAAGGCCGTCGGCCCCGGCTGCAATGGCGGCCTTTGACATCTGCGGCACCATCCAGGAGACACCCGTAGCGTGGCTCGGGTCAACGATTACCGGGAGATGCGTCTTCCTTTTAAGCGCGGGAATTATGGCAAGATCGAGAACATTTCTGGTAAAGGTATCATAACTGCGGATTCCCCTTTCGCAGAGGATGACATCATCGTTTCCGCCGGCCATGATGTATTCGGCCGCCATGAGGAGTTCGGTCATGGTGGAAGAAAGTCCCCGCTTGAGGAGTACGGGCCTGCGGCAGTGTCCCAGTTCCTTGAGGAGGGAGAAGTTCTGCATGTTTCTGGCTCCCACCTGTATCACGTCCACGTCTTCAAAGAGTTCCAGCTGATGGATATCCATCAGTTCCGTTACGACCGGAAGGCCCGTTTCCTTTTTTGCCTGGAGAAGAAGGTCAAGCCCTTCCGGGCCCATGCCCTGAAAGCTGTAGGGACTGGTACGGGGTTTGAAGGCTCCGCCGCGCAGGAAACCTGCGCCCGCTTTCTTTACCGATTCGGCAAGGGAGAGAATCTGTTCCCGGCTTTCCACGGAACAGGGACCCGCAATGATGCCGAGCCTCTCTCCCCCGATAACTCCGGCGGGGCCGCCTGCCGAGGGAATGGTAATGATGGTGTCGTCGGGATGGAACAGGCGGTTGACCCGCTTGTAGGGTTCCTGTACCCGGATCACCTTCTCCACAAGGTGATGGGCGGCAAGGGCTTCCTCATCAATGTGGGCCGTATCTCCCACAAGGCCGAGTACTATCTGTGCGGCCCCTTGTGAAAAGTTAATGGATACGCCCTGCTTTTCCAGAACCCGGACAAATTCCCGCGCCTCCTCCGGGGAGCTGTGCGGCTTGAGTACAATAACCATATAAACCTCTTTTTATTTTTTAATTTTGGCGCTGCCACAGAAGCGCCAGGGATACGGCTATTGCGCGGCGCGGGGCCGATCCGGCAGTTTTCATGTTATTTCCTCTTTATTGTTTCAAAACCGCAGTAGGGAACCAGGGCCTTTGGAAGCTTTACAGAGCCGTCCTCCTGCTGGAAGTTTTCGAGAATAGCGATGATGCCCCGGCTTACCGCAATGGCGGTACCGTTGAGCATGTGCACGAATTTATTTTTTCCGTCATCATCCTTGTAACGGACATTGAGACGCCGGGCCTGATAGTCGGTACAGTTACTGGTGGAAGTAACCTCCCCCCACTCGCCGCCGCTTTGCGAGGGAGGATTCGCTCTCCCCGGCATCCAGGCTTCAAGATCCCATTTGCGGTAGGCAGGCGCGCCCAAATCTCCGGTACAGGTATCCACCACCCGGAAGGGGATCTCAAGACCCGTAAAGATCTCTTCCTCGACGGCCCGCAGTTCCTCGTGGAGACGACTTGAATCTTCCGGGAGGCAGTACACAAACATTTCAAGTTTGGTAAACTGGTGCACCCGGTAAAGACCCTTGCTGAACTGGCCTGCGGCCCCGGCCTCCCGCCTGAAACAGTGACTGAGGCCCGCCATCTTCAAAGGCAGGGCGTCTTTGGAAAGTATTGTGCCGGCATGATAGCCGCCCAGCGTAATTTCCGCTGTCCCGACAAGGCAGGAACCCTCCCCCTCCAGGGTGTAAACATTGGACTCAGGCCCGCGGGGATTAAAACCGATGCCCTCAAGGATCTCTTCCTTTGCAAGATCCGGAGTGATGAAGGGAGTAAAACCCTTCTTCTGCAGAATATCCAGCGCGTAGCGCACAAGGCCCAATTCCAGAAACACGCCTTCGTTTTTCAGGTAGTAAAACTTTACACCGGACACCTTGGTTCCCGAATCAAAGTCGATAATGTCGAGATCCTGCCCCAAGGCAACATGATCCTTCGGCACAAAGCTGAATTTGACAGGTTCCCCGACACGCTTTACCTCAAGGTTATCCTTGTCCTCTTTCCCGAGCGGGGCTTCCGGATGGGCCATGTTGGGAATTTTGCGGGCTTCGGTTTCCAGGTTTTTTTCCGCGGCGGCAAGTTCCCCTTCCGCGGCCGCAATCTCTTCCTTGAGACGCTTGCCCTCCGCAATGAGTCCCTGACGGGCCTCGTTTTCCAGTTTGCCTTTCATGGCCGCGGCATTGGCGTTCCTCTGCTGCTGCAGGGCCTGCAGCCGGGTACTTAGTTCCGTGCGGCGGTTAAAAAGCTCCACTACCGCATCGGCGTCGGCCTTCATAAAGCGGTTGGCAATGTTGGCCTTTACCGCATCCAGATTATCTACAATAAACCTATAGTCAAGCATGATCTTTCCGCCTTTAGTGTTCAGGGAAAATTATTCCGTGAATGAGTATAGCATGTTCCCCTCATCAGGAAAAGGGCTTCGTAACATTTCCATTTGAGGCGTTTCGGGGAAGCGCCCGGGCCGGCATTCTATTTGTAAAGTTTCAGTTCGCCTGTGATGAAGGATTCGGGTTTTGTTTTTCCTGCGGGAAGGATTATGACTGCGCCTTCAGGACCGATGCCCTGCAGTATCCCTGTCAACTCTTCGCCGCTTTCCGCGGCTCCGGGGAGGAAACACACTTCTTCTCCCCTGCGGTAGAGCCGCGCCTCAAGACGGTCTTTCCAGGCGGAGCTTCCGTCCTCCAGTTCCGGGTGAAGGCGGCAAAGAATTTTTTCCAGCAGCACAAAGGGGTTCAGCGCGCCCGGCTCAAAACGGTACTCCCTCAGGGCGGCGCCTATGCTTACCGCCTTGTCCTGAAGTTCCGGGGGAAAGGCGGACTGAGCCACATTCACCCCGATGCCTGTGTACACGGTTTTTCCGTCGGACTCGGAAAGTATTCCCGCGGCCTTGCGATGTCCTCCCGGCAGGCGAATCATGATGTCGTTGGGCCACTTTACAAGAACCCTGCCTTCAAGAAGCGGGGCAAAGTCTTCCAGCGCGAGAAGCAGGGCAAGCGCGGCCCTCAGCGTAAAGGCGGCGGGGATCCTCTCTATGCTCCCGAAACGGAGGAGGATAGTGAAGGCCAGGCTTTCTCCCGCGCTGCCCTTCCATGAACGTGTCCTGATGCGGCCCCGGCCCGCCTCCTGAAAACCCGCGCTGATAACCGTACCGTGCGGCGCGCCTTCCGCGGCAAGGCGGCGGCTTTCGTCCATGGTGCTGCCCACCGTTTCCTCGTACCATACCGGAGCGCCAAAGGGATTTTTAATGTCAAGCTGTTTCATCCATCATGATGATAGCATAAAAACCGTTTTGTGTTCGGTTGAATTTTTAGGGTTAGCATTTTTTTTGCATATATGATATGTTGAGCCCAGGAGGCCGCATGAAACTGGTATGCCTTGATCTTGAAGGGGTACTGATACCCGAAATATGGATTGCATTTTCCGAAGCTACCGGGATTCCCGAACTGCGGCGGACTACACGGGACGAAAGCGACTACAACAAGCTCATGCGTTTCAGGCTTGATATTCTTGAGAAGAATTCCCTCCGTCTGCCCGACATTCAGAAGGTTATCGGCACCCTCGATCCCCTGCCCGGAGCGGCGGAATTTACGGCGAAGATACGGGAACGAACCCAGCTCATCATACTTTCCGATACCTTTGAACAGTTTGCAAAACCGCTTATGGCAAAACTCGGCTACCCTACCCTCTTCTGCAACAATCTTGAAACCGGCCCCGGCGGGAAAATCACCGGCTACCGCCTCCGCCAGGAAAACGGAAAACGGGAAGCGGTTAAGGCTTTCAAATCGATGAACCTGCAGGTTTTTGCCGCGGGGGATTCCTTCAACGATCTTGCGATGATCCGGGAGGCCGATGAGGGCTGTCTCTTCCGTGCCCCCGAAAAGATCCGGCAGGCCGAAAGCGATGTTCCCTGCGTGGATACTTATGAGGACTTTCTTTCACAAATAGAAACGTTTTTGGCCAAGTCTGTAATGTAACCGGTTATGGGACTACACAATAAGCCTGCGCAGAGTGGCGTCGTTGTGCCGCCAGTCATGGGCGGTCTTGACACGCAGATCCAGTTCCAGTTTCCAGTCAAATATGCGCTTGAGATCCTTGAGGGCTTCAAGCCGTATCTGTTTTATCATGGCGCCGCCCTTGCCCACGACCATGCCTTTCTGCGATTCCCGTTCCGTCACGATAAAAGCCCGCACCCAGAGTTTCTGCCCGCCTTCGGGAAGGGTTTTCAATTCCGCATCCGCCACATCAACATAGATTGAATGGGGGATCTCCTGCCTGAGATGCCTGATGGCCTTTTCCCGTATAATCTCCGCAATTCTGAATGACACTTCCTGATCGGTATAAAAATCTTCCGGGTAGAAAGGGTCTCCTTCCGGCGCAAGGGAAAAGAGACAGTCCAACAGGGATTCTACGCCTTCATTCTTCAGCGCGGAAATTTTAAAAATACGCTCCTCTTCAACAGGGCCGATCTTTTCGCTGAGAAAATTCAACAGGGCCTGTGGATCTGCGCGGGGAGAATCGATCTTGTTTAACACAAACACTGTCTTTGCCCTGAGGGGCGCGACAAGCGAAACAACGGCCTCTTCTTCCTCCGCCGGCATGCGGGAGGCATCCAGCGTATAGAGGACAAGATCGGCCTCTTCAATGGAACGTTCCCCCACTTCCATGAGTTTTTTGTTGAATTTTTTTTCGGACGCATGACGGCCGGGAGTATCGATAAAGACAAGCTGGCCCTGTTCCCGGTTTACAATACCCCTCACGGCGTTTCGTGTCGTCTGCGGCACAGGGCTTACGATAGCCACCTTCTCTCCGCAGAATCGGTTGAGAAGCGTTGATTTTCCGGCGGAGGGCCGCCCGATAATCGTTACAAAGGCCGCCTTTTTTGCTGTGGGCATTATTTTACAACCATTACCTTGCGGATCTCGTCTATGTCGGGGCCGACTACCCGAATAAAGTACATGCCTCTGGCTACGGGCCTTCCGCCCTTGTTGGTTCCGTCCCAGGCTTCCCGGTATTCGCCCGCGGGACGGTTCTCCCTGCGCAGAGACCTTACCAGATTCCCGTCCAGGGTAAAGACCTGAATGGTAACCCTGCCGGAACGGGTCATGTTATAGTTAACATAGACCTGCTCTCCCCTGGTAGGATTAATAACATTGTTGAGTATCGTTACCCCGCCTCTCTGGATGGTAGTACTATGCACTTCCACGGTGAAGGGTTTTACTTTCCTGTACCAGTCTACGGGAACTTCGCCGCCCCTGGGTATGTCAAGCCTGCCTGCGTACATGGGAGAGGCGCTGCCTGAAGGATCCCTATAGAGGAAGAAGAAGTCCAGGTATTTGCGATCCTGATAGAGTTCCTTGTTGAGACCGAAATTGAAAAGAATACGGTTGTTGTCCACACTCTGGCCGCTTGCAACTCCGGTGTCATGGGCGCCGTACAGGGACATGTGCGGCCAGGGAACCATGTTTGAATACGCAGTTCTCGTGTCATAGCTCTTTGTCGTCTCATTGTATACCCATTCGGGCCTGAAGGACGGCAGCCAGAATCCGACGGGACCATGAACATCGCGGGAGCGGAACTCATCCAGAGGATTGGTATAGTGGAGTTCCATACTGTAATTGCTATACGTATTGCCTGCAGTCTGAATGGAGAAGGCCGGATTCAGACGGGCTTGAACGGTAATATCCCTGTGCTGCAGAATTCCCCTGCCTGTAAATTCCCACACAAGACCGAAATCGGTCCCCTGCGCGGACCAGAAGTCTGAAGTTTCAGGACGGGCGGTTTCGTTATCCCGCGCCCAGACAGGCCATACAAAGTAGTTACTGTCATCCGCTGACGCGGGGGGCAGGGATATGAGCATATCCGTAGCCCGGTGACATTGCCCGTGATTAGGACTACTCTCATAGCCGTCATAGAAACGGTTTTGCGGAACCAGAATACCCACCGGCCTGTCTTCGTAGAGTACCGGTTTATACTCTGTGTAATCCCAATTCACAGGATAGGTAGGCGAGGGGTACATGGGCGTATCGGGATAGAAGTTATTCACATCATAGGCCCGCGTGGCAAGATCGGCGGCATCGGAGATGGAAAAACCCGCGTTCCCCGTAGCAAGGTCTTCAAGACTTAAGGGATTGTCCAGATGGAGAAGATATTCGGTATCGGAAATCTTACTCACCTGATCCGCCCGCAATCTTACGGTAAAAGAATCGCTGAGCCGCAAAAATGAGAAGAACATATCCCTGCCGGCAATACTTACCAGAGGCTCCGACATCTGGAGGAAAATTTGATTTCTCTGCGGCAGCGCCAGGGCATAGTTGACCCTGGGAGGAACCGTATCTATCGTTTCTCCAATCTCATTGACCCGTCCTATCCTGGTAGAACCGGTGATCGTTTCAAAGAGACTGTTATTCTTTACAACCTTCCATTTGAGAAGGGCGCCCGTATCGTTGTAATCTTTTTCCTTGAGGTACACATAGATACCGTCATGGTTAGGCATTGTCTCTACCCGCTCATAACCGCGGAAGCCCCGCGAAGAATCAATCTCGTAATCTTCAATTTCAAGATCAAATTCGCTGAAGGCATCGGCTTCCGCCATTAACTCATAGGCAGCCTGAATACGAATGCGGTCAATTCTGCCGTTACGGTTTGAATCTTCGGTGAAACTGTAGTAGAAACTGTCCATGCGTATCCAGTTTACATCGAAGTAACCTTCCCAATACTCTGGCGGTGTTTCATGATGAAGCCCCTGATCCGAATCCGCCTGTACTATCCTGCCGTCCGGATCATTGGGGCCCGGCACGGGAATACGGCGGGTAGAATGACTGTAGAAGATACGCACCCGGTTAATATCCATCCTGGCGCCGTTTCTAAGATCGAAGTCCCAGAATTTTTCCCGGCTGGGCCAGAGATTCCACTTGGTCATTTCCGGCGGATCGGGATCCTCGTAGAGCTTGTTTGTATACTCCCAGGGCTCCGGCTTAGTCAAAGGAGGAAAGCTCCAGTTCCAAATTTTGGAAAGGGTGACCCATTCATTTCTGTTCGATGCCGAATCAAGCGACTGTCCGCTGCCACCCGGCGGAGGGATAGTGGTAACAACAGGAGGAGCGCCGCCCGGCCCCAAGACCCGGAACAGATATTCTATTTTATGGAAAGGCCCGATAAGGTTATTCCGGAAAGGCGAGAAGAAGATCGCCATACCGTTATTTGTTCCCCTGTAAGGATTTTCATCCACAACAGCCTCAAAGATCCACCAGTCCGAATTCCCTACAATATAGGTTTGACTTCCCCTGAAAATTACCCGCGAGCGCCTTCCGTCCCTCACGGTCTGGTCTCCATCGTAATCCGCGTTCTGACTCATGCTGCGGAAACCCGGATTCGCGTCAATGCGATTGTTAATCCAGCTTCCGTTCACTATTACCGTGCGGTTATAAAAATACTGTGTCCCGCCTATCGTTAGAGATCCTTCAGGAGAATTGGCATAGCCGGGCGGAACGGGATCAATAGCCCTGCCTTCGGCGATGGTAACACTTCCCTGGAAGTGTACGTCCGTGTAAAAACTCAGTACCGATTCGGCTGCAGTACCTGTAAAGGCAAGCCCTCCAACGGGAACCGGGGCTTCAAGATAAACCGCCGGGGCAGAATCAGCCTGAAAGTTAAGCGTAATGCCCCAAGACTCTTTATTGCCCCAGTCCTGGGCATTGAAGAGAACCGAATAAGTACCGGGGTTGGCAAGGGTGGAACCGGGACCAATAACTGCGTTTCCATCAATAAGGCTAATCCAGGCGGTTCGCATGTAATCGGGAATACCCGCAGAAGGCAGTGTCGTTGTATCCATGGCCGATTCCACTTTAAAGGGCGTTGCGGAACTGCTGCCCTGCAGAAGCATGTCTCCCCTGACGATGAGTTCTT
>JAITES010000051.1 GCA_031281925.1 Treponema sp.
GGTCTGTATACGTATCACCGCTTACTGCACAAGCAATTCGGCAGTGCACATAATCCATACGCCCTTGCAACCTACTCCTGTCCGGCTCCCCATCTTCCTGGCTCGTAGCAGCTTTAATCGGTCAACAGTACTTCTAACGCTGTTTTCTCTTCTTTCGGATTGTGGGAATCCTTCTTACCCTTCGGGGACGCTTGCATCCGATTACGGCAAGCAGTTTTCCGTCCTGGTAATCGGCATGATACCCATGGTGGTTTTCTATCTTGTTTTCCGCAAGCAGATTACCAAAGGCGTGGCCGCCGGAGCGGTCAAGGGGTAATTGCCGCAGGGGGACAAGAGTCAGCCGGAACGTTATGCGTAATTATAAATTATACCGATTCAATTGAAAATGGCATTCCCGTTGGCCTATTGTCAATAGTCCGAAATGGATGGCTCCAGGGGGGATGTTTCCGCCCTGGCCTGACAAGCCCTGCGAAAAAACTTGCCTTTTTTTCTCTTTTTTATTATTTTTGAAACTGTACCTATTACCATACAAAAATCAAAGGAGAACTCTATGGCTCAGCACCAATTTCAGACCGAAGTCAGCAAACTGCTGCATCTTATCATCCATTCTCTCTATTCAAACCGGGAAATATTCCTCAGGGAATTGGTTTCCAACGCCTCCGATGCGCTGGACAAGCTCAAATACCTTACCGTGGCGGATGAAGCTTACAAGAGCATCAGTTTTGAGCCCCGGATCGACATTTCCTTCCATAAGGACGCGGATAACAGGCCCGGCGCCTCGACTATAATCGTTTCGGACAACGGTATCGGCATGAACGAAAAGGATCTGGAGGAATCCCTGGGCACCATTGCCCGCTCGGGAACCAGGGCTTTTCTGGAGAAGCTTTCCGAGGAGGCAAAGAAGGATTCTAACCTTATCGGTCAGTTCGGCGTCGGTTTCTATTCGGCCTTTATGGTTGCCGACAGGATTGAAGTGATAAGCCGCAAGGCCGCGGAAAGCCCGGTGTGGAAGTGGACAAGCGACGGGAAGGAGGGCTACGACATTGAAGCCCTTGACGCGGAAGAAAGCGCCGGCAGAGAAAGCCAGGGAACAACGGTGATCCTCTATCTGAGCGAAGAGGGAACCGAATATGCCAACCGCTGGTCAATCGAAGACATCATCAAACGTTACAGTAATCATGTTGCCTTCCCCATTTACCTCAGTTACGAAGAAAACGAATACGATGACAAGGGCAAGGTAAAGAGCAGTACGCAGAAAACAGACAAGATCAATTCCGGTGCGGCCCTCTGGCGGCGTTCAAAATCAGAACTCAAGGACGAAGATTACAAAGAATTCTACAAACAGTTGGGTCATGACAGCGATGAACCGCTGCACTTTGTGCATACCAGGGCGGAAGGCGCCCAGGAGTATGTTACCCTTTTCTATATTCCCAGGAAGGCTCCCTTTGATATGTACCATGCCGATTACAAGCCGGGGGTCAAGCTCTATGTCAAGCGGGTCTTCATCACCGATGACGACAAGGAACTCATGCCAACGTACCTCCGTTTTGTCCGGGGTATTATAGATTCCGAGGATCTGCCGCTCAATGTAAGCCGGGAAATTCTCCAGCAGAACAGAATCCTCATGAACATTAAAAATGCGTCGGTAAAGAAGCTGCTTTCGGAATTCAAAACCATTTCGGAAAACAACAGGGAAAAATGGGAAGAGTTTATCGCTCAGTACAACCGTCCCCTCAAGGAAGGTCTCTACCAGGATTATTCAAACCGGGAAGCCCTCCAGGAACTGGTACGTTTCAAGAGTACCGCCGTGGAAGGCTGGACAAGTTTTGCAGAATATGTGTCGCGGATGAAGGGCGATCAGAAAAACATTTATTATATTACCGGTGGGGATGAAAAAACACTCCGGGCCAGTCCGCTTCTGGAAGCCTACAGGGCCAAGGAAATAGAAGTCCTGATCATGGATGATGAAATTGATGACATTGTCATTCCCTCCCTCTTCAGTTACCGTCAGCCGGGAAAGTCCGAAGGTCCCTCCTTCGATCTAAAGGCGGTAAACCGGACGGGCGCCGACGAAGAACTCGGCGAAAAGAAGGACAAGGATGCGGAGAAGGAAGCAAAGCCGGTAATCGAAAAGATCAAGAGGGCCCTAAAAGACCGCGTCAAGGACGTAAAACTTTCCCGCCGCCTCCACGACAGTCCTTCCTGCATCGTGGCGGATGAAAACGATCCCTCCATCCAGATGGCCCAGATGCTCAAGGCCATGGGCCAGGCCGAAGTGCCGGAGATAAAACCGATCCTGGAAGTAAACGGCGACCATCCGATCCTGCAGCGCCTCAAGAACACGGAAGATGAAGAAGAGATCGCCGATGTGGCAGGAGTTCTGCTGGATCAGGCCCTGCTGGTGGAGGGTCTTAAGCTCAAGGATCCTGCGGACTTTGTAAAGAAGCTGAACCGTCTCCTTGCGCGCCAGGGCACCTAAGCGGTACACAAATACAGGGGGTTGACGGGATTAACCGAATTCCAGACAGCCCCATTCGATTTTACCGTGCGGCATATTGCCGTGCCAAAGAGGGGGTTAGGCATGTACGATATGATAAGCCGTTTCTGGAACAACTACAGTAACGGTGTTTTTTTTCTGGCACAAAAGATTGTAGTTGCTCTTATCATCATCATAGCAGGAATGGTGATAAATCGTACACTGAAAAAGATCATTAACAGAAGCATACAGAGCAGAATCCACCTTGATGATACCATAGCGTCCCTGCTGCGCATTATCCTGCGTTATGCGCTGTTCGTCATCTGTCTTATCATGATCCTGCAGAATTTCGGCTTTAATACGGCGAGTCTTCTTGCTATTCTGGGAGCGGCGGGGGTGGCGGTGGGTCTGGCTCTGAAAGACACGCTCGGCAATATTGCCGCAGGGATCATTCTGCTGTTTCTCCGCAGTTACAGCAAGGGTGATTTTATTGAATTCGGCGCCTTTATGGGAACGGTAAAGGAGATAGGTCTTTTTACCACAATACTGGAAACCCCGGAAGGAATCTTTATTTCCGCTCCCAATTCCAGTATCTGGGGCGTTCCCCTCAAGAACTATTCCCGCAACGACAAACGGCGGATGGATTTTTCGGTGGGTATTTCCTATCGCGATTCCATTGATGAAGCCTTCAAGATGATGCAGGATATTGTTGCCGGGGAAGACCGTTTTCTTAAAAGTCCGGCGCCGCAGATTGTGGTACAGTCGCTGGGGGAAAGTTCTGTGAATATCTGTCTGCGGGCCTGGGCAGACAACAGTGTATACTGGGATATCTACTGGGATCAGATGCGGAATATCAAGGACAAGATTGAAGCGGCGGGCCTGAGCATTGCATTCCCCCGGCAGGCTATTCACATCATTGACGGTAAAGGGCAAGGCCGTGATTCCGGAGCAGGGCCCAGGCCTTCCCTGCCTCTTCCTCCCGGAGAAGTCCCGTGAATTTTTTGTAAAATGCCGCCGCTTCCATGCCTTCTCCCCTGGAGCTTTCCATGAGGAGATCCCGCAGTTCTTCCGCCGGACCCGGTACATGGAATTTGTAGTCTCTGAAACGCCAGTTCCAGTTTATGGAGAGGTTCCCGGCGGCCCCTTCAATAAAGGGTTTGCTGCCGAGGAAGAGCAGTCTCTCTGTTGAATTCCCCTCTGCCGGTGGAGCGCCGCGGAGGATTTTTTCTTTTTCTTCTCCCTCCCGCAGATAAAACTTTACCAGACTCTTGCTGACCGAGGGGGAAGTTTTCCAGAAATGCGCCGGGTAATCCGCTATGTTCCGGTGACTGAAACCGGAAAGCCAGCCATGGAGATGTCCGTCCAGTGCCTCGGTATAGCGGTCAAAGGTCGCTTCCCCCGCAAAGGAAAGATCGTTAAGCGCAAAAATTCTGTTTCTTTTGTCCGAAGTGTCAACATCGTCCAGCACCTTTAGTGCAGGATGCTTTTTGTGTTTCCATTCCTCATAGAGCCTGGAATGGCGGGTGAGAATAAATTTGTGCCAGAAAGCGGAATCAAGAAGTTTCTCCCCAAAAAGCTGCCACACAATTTCTGCACAGTCGTGAATCTCCTGTTCATCCTGATCCCAGTACCCGTAGATAAGGTAGCCGTGGCAGAGGATTCCCGCGTCCCGGAAACCCGCAAGGCTTTGCACCAGATCTTCCAGGGTAAAACCCTTGCAGAGCCGCTTGAGTCCGTTTTCGGTGGCCACTTCGATGCCCCCGGAAACGCCGATTAAGCCTCCGTCCGCCAGAATTGCCGCGGCGTCCTGAGTAAAACTTTTTTCAAAACGGATATTGCCCCAGAAAATCAGGGGACGGCCCGCGTCCCGGTTGAGGCAGGCCAGCTTCATCAGGGCCGGGAAAGGGGCCGTTTCATCCACCAGATGTACGCCCCTTACTCCGGTTTTTTTTGCCTGTTCACAGAGATGTTCAAAGAGTTTGGGAATGTCCACCGGAATATAGGATGAAATGTAATCCAGGGTTGTATCGCAGAAAGTGCATTTATGCCAGTAGCAGCCGTGGGCGAGATATACCTTGAGCCAGCGTCCATCCGACCAGAGGCGGTGCATGGGATTTTCACTGTCCACGATACAAAGATAACGGCTAAAGTCGAGGCTCGAATAATCGGGGAAATTGCCGGAAACCGCCTCATCTTCAATCTTTTTATATTCGGCAGAAACGGTGTCAATGCCGTTTATCAGTTTTCCCCCTTCATTCCGATAGATCGTCCTGTAGATGGGAGCGGCGGAAAACCTTGTTTCCTGTCCGGACGAATGTTTAAGACCGGCCCTTGTCTGCCCGTCAAGCCGATCGAGTACCGCCGCAAAGGAGCCGTAACCCCGGTCAAAACAGAGGTAATCCGCATAGTCAAAGAAACCGGGTTCCTTCATGAAGCGCAGTTCCGTGTTTACGTAGCCTCCGCCTGCCGCAACAGTAAGCCTGTCTGTAAAGCGCCGCCTTGCGGAATGGGCGCAGGCGAGCGCGGCGGGAAGGCAGCCGGGAAAGGGAATGGTGAGACCCAGAAAGAGGGAAGCTTCACCCCGGTCAAGAACATTCCACTCCTGTTCAAGCCAGGGTTCATAGAAAGTTTTTAGAATATAGCCTTCCAGGTTTTCTTTTACTTTCCTGAAATCCCTGAAACCCAGGGGGCTTGGGGACTGGAGGTAACGGATTAGATTGAAGCCGGGATCGAGAAAGGCGGTAATAAATTCTACAAGATCTTCCAGCATGGCGCTTGCAAGCCGGGGGCCTGAGTCCGCGTCAAGATGATAGTATCCGGCATCCCTGTCCAGAAGGATCTGCACGGTACGGTTTCCCATGGGAAGCGTGCCGTTGGTCAGGGTAAGGAGGTGGCCCCATTCCCTGTTTTTGCCCCGCAGGAAAGAGAGGAGCTGTTCAATGCAGCCGACCCACTGATCCTCCCTGGAAAGAAACTCTTCCGCCTTGTGGCGTATGCCCTCGTCTTCAAGTTCCGAAATCACCTCCCTTGAGTCTCCAAAGATCCGCCGCAGGCCTTCCGGGCTGAAGATCCGCTCAAAAAGCCCGATGGAGTGATCCCGCGCCAGCACTTCAAATCCCCGTTTTTCAAGAAATGAACTAAGGTAATAAATCGAAGGATAGGCGCTGTTGAGCTGCACAAAAGGCGGCTGGACAAGAATAATCTTCATTCAGGTTCCCTGTTTTTGTGTTTCGGCAGAAAGGCGGGGCAGTTTTTTTCGCCTGTGGTTTTCTGTACCTCCAGGGCAGGGGTATGCTGCCCCTTGAAACCGAAGAATTTGCATGCTCTTGGAAAAGACTCATCCCAGGTTATCTCAAAATAGGCGCATGTAACACAGGCCGGGAAACCGGAACCCTCCGCCGGAGACTGAGTGTCATCTTCATCGCCGATGATAATATCAACCATGGGTATCGGCCTCCTTCTCTATTATACCTTAAATTTCTTCAGGCTTACTTGTCAAATGCATGTCTTTTGGAGTATTCTTTTATATACATGAAAACGCTCAATGGAATTTCCGCTTCTCAGGGAGTTATTACCGGGAAAGCCTTTCTCTACCTGGACAATGGTATGCCGGAGATCCCCCGTTATACCATCAAGAAGAGCGGTGCCGAAAATGAAATTGCCCGTCTTTCAAAAGCCATTGCCGATGCCGCCGCAGAGTTGGAGTCTTTTCAGGGGAAAATGACTCAGGAGATGAGCAAGGAACAGGCGGCCATTTTTGAAGCTCACCTTATGATGCTGGAGGATGTGGATTTTCAGGAACAGTTGGCCGCCCATCTTAAAAAAACACTACAGAACGCCGAATGGGTGGTGTGGGATATTGCCCACGATCTTATACAGAAGATGACAGCCTCCCCGGACCCCATATTCCGTGAACGGGCGGTGGATATCAGCGATGTATCCCGGCGGGTTCTTACTCATCTGCTTCTTATAAAAAAGGTTTATCTGAACGAACTGGAGCAGGACGTGATCCTTGTGGCTCACGACATTTTGCCTTCCGAATTGCTTACCATGAGCAGGGAGCATGTAAAGGGCATTGTTACGGATCTGGGGGGGAAGACGAGCCATACGGCGATCCTGGCCCGGGCTTTCGGCATTCCTGCGGTACTGGGACTTTCCAATGCCACGATGGAGATAAACTCAGGCGATACCCTGGTGGTAGACGGCGGAGCGGGCAAGGTCTTTGTGAATCCCGACAGGGAAGCCATTGAAAAAGTAAAAAAAATTGCCAAACAGGATCAGAAACTCGTCGCCGAATACCTTGCCATGAGGGATCTTCCCGCGGAGACAAAAGATGGTTTCCGGGTAGTGCTCAAGGCCAATATTGAAATTCCCGAAGAGGCCGAACACGCGGGCAAATTCGGCGCCGAAGGCATAGGTCTTTACCGTTCGGAATTTCTCTTTATCGTTCCCGGCAAGTCCGCGGAGGAAGAAACCCAGTTTGAAGCCTACAGCCGGGTTCTTAAGGCCATGGACGGCAGGCCCGTTACCATACGGACGGTGGATATCGGGGGAGACAAGATCCTCAAGGATTTCCATGACACGGCCGACGAGAAGAATCCCCTTCTGGGCTGGAGGGCCATCCGTTTTTCACTGGCTTTGCCGGAACTTTTCAAGACGCAGCTGCGGGCAATTCTGAGGGCCAGTGTGTACGGGACTGTAAAGATCATGTTCCCCCTTATTTCGGGAATTGAAGAACTGGAACAGGCCCTGCATTTGCTGGAGGAGGCCAAAGCGGAATGCCGCAAGAAAGGGCAGCCCTATTCTGAAAACATTGAAGCGGGAACCATGATCGAAGTTCCCTCCGCAGCCATGACCGCGGATATTCTGGCCGAAAAGTCAGACTTCTTTTCCATAGGTACAAACGATTTGATCCAGTATTCTTTGGCCATTGACCGCGGCAACGAGCGGGTAAGCTACCTGGCGCAGCCTGTGCATCCTGCGGTCCTCCGTTTCCTTAAAAAGACCATAGACGCCGCCCATGAAAAAGGCATCAAGGCTGCCATGTGCGGAGAGATGGCCGGGGATCCCTTTGTAACGGCCCTGCTGCTGGGTCTGGGCCTTGATGAGTTCAGCATGGTAGCTTCCGCCATTCCCCCGATAAAACGGATAATCCGCCTTGTCGAAATGGAAAGCTGCCGCAGACTGGCCGCAGAAGCCCTGCAGGGCAAGAGCTGGAAACAGAACGCCGTTCTTGTTGATGAGTGGATGACAAAATACAAACTGACATGATAGCCATATTCACTTTAGATCGAACACGGAACGAAGTCCCATGAAGTACCACAATCTTCCCCGGGTGGTTCTTGCGGGACGACCCAATGTAGGGAAATCAACCCTCTTTAACCGGCTTCTCCGCAGGCGGCGGGCCATTACCGATCCTGCGCCCGGAGTAACCCGGGATCCGGTGGAGGCGGATGCCCTTATCGCGGGGAGGCCGGTCAGACTGATCGATACCGGCGGCTTCAAACTTACCAGGGAGCCCGGGAATCCAGGATCAAATCTTGACAGTATCGTTGTTGACAGGACTCTGGAAGCCATAAGCCGCTCCGATCTGGTAGTACTTCTGCTGGAGGCCGGGGAATTGACCGCGGAAGACGAAGAGTTTATAAAACTGCTCAGGCCCATGCAGGACAAACTTATTGTGGCGGTGAACAAGACCGAAGGGGGAAGGCTTGCCGCCGAAGCCTGGAATGTCCTTTCCCTGGGCTTTGAAAAAATCCACATGATCTCTGCGGAACATGGCGACAATATTACTGAACTTGAAAATGATATTGTTTCCCGCCTTGATTTTTCAAACCTCAAGACCGATGATTCCGCCTCACGGCCCATCCGCATTGCCCTGCTGGGCAAGCCGAATACCGGCAAATCCACCCTGTCAAACAGGCTGACGGCCAGCGCCGCTTCCATTGTCAGCGATATTCCCGGTACCACACGGGATGTGGTGGAAGGAAGTTTTTCCTGGAAGGGGAGGGAATTTCTGGTGCTTGATACGGCAGGCATCAGACGTAAAAGCAAAGTCAGCGAAAATATTGAATACTATTCGGTGAACCGTGCAATTAAATCCATTGACAGTGCGGATATTGTGTTTCTGTTGATCGACGCCCTTGAAGGCTTAAGCGATCAGGACAAGAAGATTGCGGCCCTTGCCCATGACAAAGGCCGGGGGATCATCCTGGTGCTTAACAAGTGGGATACCATGCCGCAGATAAAAAATACTTTCCAGGCGGCCTGCGACAGGATTCATTTCTTCTTTGGCCAGATGGAGTTCGCGCCCATCGTTGCTTTAAGTTCGATTGGAGCGCTCAACCGGGCCCGGCAGGGCGAAGCTTCTCCTCTTGACGGTTCCGGCGTGGACAAGCTTCTTGATACCGCAATAAAAATGTATAAACAGCTTAATATACATATTGAAACCGGCGAGCTTAACCGGGCATTGGGCCGCTGGCTTGAAGAAAATCCGCCGCCTTCAGGCCCGCAGACCCGCTTCAAGGTAAAGTACGCGGTACAGAGTTCGGAAAACCCCGTAAAATTTATTATCTTCGTGTCGCGTCCTGAGGCGGTGGGCGAAGCTTATGTTTCATACCTCAGAAACCGTATACGGCGGGATCTGGGTTTTTCCCTCATCCCCCTGAAGATAGAGATCCGTTCATCCGCCGGGGATACCGCGGGGGAAAAGCGGTGAGGTCTTACGCCATCGGAGAAGTTGCCCGTCTTCTCAATGTAAAACCCTACGTGGTTCGTTACTGGGAACAGGAAATTCCCCTTATTCAGGCAAGACGGGAGGCCGGAGGCAGGCATTGTTACTCCGAACGGGATGTGGAGATCTTTATCCGGCTCAAGTACCTTCTCTACGAGAGAAAATTTACTGTTGAAGGAGCCAGGGAAGAACTCTACCGGGAATTGTCCGGGAAGAGCCAGGATCTCCATGCCCTGGTTTCCAGTTTACGTAACGAATTGATGGATCTCTATTTTTCGGTTCCGGGGGAAAAAGAAGAAGAGTGAATCTCTTTCCGCCCCTTACGGCAGAGATCCGCAGTATTCTTGACAGCGTTCCTGCGCTGATCGAAAAAACCTTCCCGCTTCCCTACCGTCACAGGTCAGGGCTGCCTGCCGATGTTGCGGAACTTTCACGCCTGCTTACTTCGGGCCGGGGGGAACGGAGCGCTTCCTACCTTGGGCGTCCCAATCTTCTTTCCGCATACCTGCGCTGTTTCTTTCCCTGGAATCTCTACCGCCTCTGCCGCCTTCTTCCCGCACTACCGCTGCGCCTTGAAGCAGGCGACGCCGTTACGGATCTGGGAGCAGGCCCCCTTACCTTTGCTGCCGCCCTCTGGATAGCAAGGCCCGATCTCCGTGAACTGCCGCTGGAGTTCCGCTGCCTTGACCAGACTTCCGCAGTACTGGAGGCGGGGCTTAAATTTTTCGGTGTCCTCAGCGGGAAAGATAAAAATGCCTCCTGCCCCTGGAAGATCAAAACCATCCGGGGACCCATTGACGGAACGCGTATATACGGCAAACCCGCAAAACTTGTAAGCGCAGTAAATGTGTTTAATGAGCTTATTCAGGGGATACCCCATGCGGTATCCCTGGCGGAAACGGCAAAAAAACGGGTGGGGTTTCTCTCCCCCCTGCTTGACAGGGAAGGCGGCGTCCTTGTTGTAGAACCCGGCGTACCCCGTTCCGGGGAATTTATAGCCGCTCTCAGAACGGCATTCCTTGAGGCGGGCCGTTATCCCCTTGCCCCCTGCGTCCACAGTGCGGCCTGTCCCCTGCCGGGAAACAAGAGGCAGAACACATCGCCGGGACAGGACGAAATAAATGCCTCCCCCCGGAAATCAAGCCGCATGACAACCAAGCGGTGTCATGTGACACCGAAGTGGTGTCATGTGACACCCAAATGGTGTCACTTTGCCTTTGCCACGGGTGATGCGCCGGAGGCCCTGCGGAAACTCTCCGCTGCGGCAGGACTCCCAAAAGACAGGGCAACTTTAAGTTTTCTTTTTGCCGGAGCCTTTCAGGACAGGGCAACAGGAGCCGGGGTGAATAGCCGCGGGCAAAACATATCGGATGAAAAGCAGTGCCGGCTCAGAATTATTTCGGACAGTTTCCCCGCCGGCCCTTCCCAGGGGAGATATGTACAAGCCGTCGAAGACGGCGTCGTACAACCAACTTCCTTACGCTCACCGACCGAAGGGAGGTATGCCTGCGGGGAGCAAGGCCTTGTTCTGGTAAAAGGCCCGGCCGCGGGGACTCTTGAATCAGGCGGCCTCCTCCTCTGCGATGCTCCATTCGATCCCGAACGGGATCCAAGGAGCGGGGCACTGGTATACACCGGAATTTTTCGGAAACTTCAGATTTACGAACAATAACCACGCCTATTGGAATAAAATTACCATTGCTTTATACTATTGTTATTATGATCGATCACAATATCATTGATACTTTTGCTCTCAGAGGCCGTGATTTTGCCCTCCGCTGGAAGGAAAAGGTTCGTCAGAATCCTCAGCTTAAGCATTACAACAAGATGAGTGACGAGGCGCTGATTCTGGCGGATTCCGTCTTTTATCCCCTGCTGGCCCATGTTCTTGATCGGGGGCTGGATCGCTCGGAGGTGGGCGACTTCTTTGTAAAGCTGGGGAAAGAACGCATGAAGGAGGGTTTTCCTGTTTCCGAAGTGATCTATGCATGCAACCTGGCCCAACATGTAGTGATTCAGTTCATCATGACCGAGTATGCGCCGGAGAATCCGGTACGGATGTACCAGGCTATGGATGTAATTACCAGAATATCGGAGTTTTTTCTTTTGGGAAGTTTCTATACCACCAAGGGTTTTCTTGAAGCTACCTATACCAGTATGAGTAATTTCGACAAAGTTTCCGAAGAGCTGCTAAAAAAGTACTTCAAAGATGACTTTTTTTTCAAAAAAGATTAGGCTTTAGTAAGGAAATGATTTATGGAAATCAAGGAATCTCTGGAAGAGTTTAAAACCATCATCTCGGTTCCCCTTTCCAGGCCTGTCCATATCCTGGGCATGGAGCTTGTTTCCATAGATATCAATGAGACTA
>JAITES010000062.1 GCA_031281925.1 Treponema sp.
GTCTGATATGGGGAACTTTTTTCGGATCGATTGAAAAAATGCCTGAAGAAATATCTGAATCACTCATGCTCAACCCCTATGCCCGTTTGGCATATTTTTTCATGTCAAAGAATACGGCAACAATGATTATACCGCCTTTGACCAGCAGCTGATAGTAGGAATCTATCATGAGAAAACTCATCCCGTAGTTGATAAGCCCCATGGTAAATACCCCGATGATCATGCCGCCAACGGTACCGACGCCGCCGTTCTGGGAAACTCCTCCCACGGTTACCGCGGCAATGGCATCCAGTTCCATGCCGTTTGCGGTAAGGGCATTGGCAAGGCCCAGGCGGCCGGCCTGTAGTACTCCTGCGCAGCCATAGAGAAGTCCCGCATAAAAGTACACGCAGAGGAGGTCCCGCTCCACATTGATTCCGGAAACCCTGGCGGCCTGAGCGTTCCCGCCTATGGCATAGAAGTTGGTGCCCTGCCTGGTATGTTTGAGGAACACCCATATTATGAACGTGATGATCAGTACAAAGATTCCCAGATACGGAATTTGAAAGAATGAAGGGCCGATGGAACTCTGCGCCAGGGACTTGAAGGCGGGGGTAAGGGAACTGACAATGGCGGCCTTTGTGTAGATAAGCTGTATACCGCGGGCGATGGACATTGTTCCCAGCGTTGCGATAAAGGGCGGCAGCTTTCCGTAGGCTACAAGGACACCGTTAAAAAGCCCGAAGAGGCCCCCGGCGAGGATGCCCGCAAGAATCGGAACAGCCAGGGGAAAACTGTGACCGTAGTAGAGGGCCGTTTCATACTCCGGTATCTGCGCAAAGGAAGCGGCGACAGAAGCGGTAAGACAAACCACATACCCTATGGAAAGGTCTATACCCTTGGTGATGATGATCATCCCCACCCCCAAAGACGCAAAGGCCCGCACCGATTCTGCGATGATCAGGGTTTTTATCGAATCCCAGGTCAGGGCCCGGCCTCTGGTAAGTATGGCCAATACGAATACCAGCACCACGAAGGTAACAAAGGTGGTATATTTGCTTAAAAACTGTTTCCACGATACATTGTTCATGATTACTCCCTTTTCCGTTTATCCGAACTGAGTTGCATAACGCATGACTTCTTCCTGATTTGCGTCTTTCTGTTCCAGAATTCCCGTAAGCCGTCCCGCGCAGAGTACCGCTATCCGGTGGCTCATGCCGATGAGTTCAGGCATCTCGCTGGATACCATGATGATCGCCTTGCCCTGTTTTACCAGTTCCGCCATGATCGTATAGATCTCGTACTTGGCTCCGACATCAATACCCCGTGTGGGTTCATCCATGATAAGTATGTCGGGCATCGTCATAAGCCAGCGGGAAAGGATCACCTTCTGCTGGTTTCCCCCCGACAGATTCTGTACCAGCGTAGCCATTGAAGGAGTCTTTGTACGGAGCTGTTGATTCTGGTTATTGGCAATGGAGACAAGTTTTTTGTGATCCAGAAGACCGATCCTGTTTTTGTAATTATTCAGGGAGGCAACGGTAGTGTTGACCGTTACATTGAGCAGGGGAAAGATCCCCGAACTGCGCCTGTCCTCCGTTACCAGTCCTATACCCGCATTGATTGCCTTCTCCGGCCTGAGTTTTTTCAGGGGCCTGCCTTTTACAATTACTTCTCCTCCGGCAACTTCCCGGACACCGAAGATACTCTCTACCAGTTCGGTCCGCTGTGCGCCGACAAGGCCTCCCAGTCCCAGAATCTCACCCCGGCGAAGCGTAAAACTTATATCCCTAAAAGAGCGGGGATTACTTGAGGAAAGGTTCTTTACTTCCAGTAACACTTCGCCGATTTCTGCTTCCACAGGCGGGAAACGGTGTACCGTATCCCGGCCAACCATGAGAGAGATGAGCTTGTCGGCATTTATTTCGCTTACCGGATAATCCCCTATTACCCGTCCGTCACGCATGACAGTAACCATGTCGGCAATCCGGAAGATCTCTTCCATCTTGTGGGAAATATATATTATTGCCACACCCTGGGAACGGAGGTTTTTGATTATGTCGAAGAGGTGGGCCACTTCATTCTCTGTCAGGGAACTGGTCGGTTCATCCATAACCACGATTGATGCGTTATAGGAAACCGCCTTTGCTATTTCACAGCCCTGCTGGTGGCTGATGGAAAGATCCGCCATCCGCGCTGCCGGATCAAAATCGAAATTAAGGGTTTTAAGAAGTGTCCCGGTATCGGTGAGCATTTTTTTATGGTTGATAAACCCGAGCATGTTGAGAGGTTCCCTGCCCAGCCATAAATTCTGGGCCACCGAACGCTGGGGAACATTGGACAGTTCCTGATGGATCATGGAAACCCCGGCCTTCATGGCATCGGCGGCATTGTTAAAGATCCGCTCTTCCCCCTTGAGGATGATACTGCCTGAGTCCATCTTGTAAATACCGAAGAGACACTTCATCAATGTGGATTTACCGGCGCCGTTTTCCCCCATAAGGGCGTGCACCGTTCCGGGCCTGACTTTGAAATTCACATTGTCCAGCGCCAGAACTCCGGGGAACTGTTTTGTTACCCCGCGCATCTCCAGAACAAATTCACTTTCACTCATGCTAACCCCAAACAAGAAATTGTTAGAGTCTATCTATAATGTGTCTACATTATAGACAGACTCTAGTTACATGAGGCTGTTCCAAAATATCATATTTTGGAACAGCACTTGGATTTACCTGGCGTTAGCCTTGTAATAAGCTGAATCTTTGTCAACCGGTACAAAGGGTACGAGATAGCACTGTCCGATGACGGAAGCATCGTTGGCAGGAGCTTCGTCGATGGGAACAGTGGCCGCAGGAGTCCCGCCCGCGGCATTGCCCGCCTTGTAGGTTCCGGTGGCGTGCTGATAGATAACATCGAAGGCCGCCGCAGACTGGCCTACCGCATCCTGGAGAACCGTCGCATAGAGCTTGTTTTCCTTCATCGAGGCAAGCGCGGAAGCGGTGGCGTCAATTCCCAGTACCGGCACGGAAAGAGTGGTACCGTCGGCTGTATCGGCTTTGGTCATGCCGTTCTGGATCAGGGATTCTACCGCGCCGAGGGCCATGCCGTCGTTCTGGGCGGCAACCACATTGAACCTGCCCTTGAAGGCGCCAATCCATGCGTCCATCTTCTGCTGGGCCTGATCGGGAGTCCAGTTTGCAGTATCGCGGGCAACCACATTGACGGTGTAGCCCCTGGTCTTGAGTTCCGCCAGGAGTCCTGCCTCACGGTTTACCTGGGCGGGATGACCCAGCTGGCCGAGGATGAGGATCATGTTAATGGCCTTGCCGGGAGCCTTGTCGGCGTTCTTGTCAAAGTAATCGGCAATGAGCTGTCCCTGATAGCGTCCGCCGACAAATTCGGGGGAAGAGGCAAAGAAGAAGCTCTTCCCGACTTTGAGGGATGCAACGGTAGGCTGAATGTTTGAATAGGCAGCCGCCCCGCCCCTTTCGGCGATGAGCTGATTCATCTGTTCGGAAAGTTCCGACACGCAGGGGATGATTACAAAGTACTTGTAACCCTGGTTAAGCAGGGTCTGCAGCTGGGTAAGCTGGGTGGCGCCGTCGCTGCGGGCATCCTGTACGTTAAGGTCTACACCCTTGTCGGATGCGAGCTTACGGATATTGTCCGAATAGTCTTTGAGAAACTGTTCGTCCATATTCCTCATGAGCAGCGCGATTTTCGGCGCTCCTGATGCGGCCTGTCCGCCCTGCTGTTTTCCGCCGGCAAACACCGAAGCGGCCATGAGCAGAACCAGTAATACCAAAGCAATCTTTTTCATGGTTTCCTCCATAAAGTGAAAAGTGATTATTGGGACCTATATATTCCCATACAAACAGTATAAATCCCATTTGAAAACGCCGTATAGTCAAAAATTTATTGAGAATGGTAAAAAAACTATTTCGCCTGCCTGTTCAAAAATCCGCCTGGCTTCGGAACGAGTCTATTCGACAAAGGGAAAGAGCAGTTTCTGGTTTTCAGGTTCATAGAGATTGTCCCTGGTGATCAGCACCAGGCCGGTGTCGATGAAGGGAGGCAGTTTCCGCTTCAGCACTCCGTCCCTTGCCGCCCGGACGGCAAGATAGCCCATGTTGAAGGGTTTTTGAATTACCGTAGCGGCGATGATCCCCTGTTCAATGGACTGGATCTCCCCCAGGGAATGATCAAAACCCACCAGTTTTACCCCCTTTTCAGGATCCTCAGGTCTCTGGGCAAAACCCAGATCCCTCAAAGCCCTGGCCGCTCCTATGGCGGAAATCTCGTTCATCGCCAGAATCCCCCCCAGATCGGGGTAATCCTGAAGCACCTGTTCGGTAATGGAATACGCATTCTCTTCAAAGTTATCGGTAAACCAGGTTCCGAGGATCGTATAGCGGCCGTCTGTTTCCAGAATTTTTCTTGCGCCTGCCTCCCGTTCCATGGCGGTAGTTGTACCCCGGACATGGTTTATAATGGCGATCTTTCTCCCCGGCTCCAGAATCCGTATCATTTCCGCGGCGGCCTTCTGACCTCCCTCAATGTTGTTGGTAGCCACAAAACTCAAAGGGATGGGACTGTCAACTCCGGAATCCATGGCGATCACCTTGATCCCCTGGGCATGGGCCTTTTCAAGCACAGGCACGAGCCGTTTGTAATCCGTTGCCGCAAGAATCAGTGCCGCCGGAGGATCGTTCCGCAGAATGCCTTCGACGATATGGATCTGGCCTTCCACATCGCTTTCCGCCCAAGGACCCTGAATGTCAATGTCTACGGAAAATTCCTGGGCCCCGGCGCGCAGCCCTGTCTTTACCACCTCCCAGAATTCGGAATCATTGGCAATGGCCTTAATAACCGCGGTAACCCTGATCTCTCTTTGCGAAGAAAGACGGGTGAAAAACAAAATGATAAAACTGCCCGCAAGAAGAATCAAAACCAGTATGGCAGGAATTATCAATGAAGATACGCTTTTAAATTTCAGTTTCACGAGAGTCCTCCCGAAGCCTCCGCCGGAGTTCCGCGAAGAGGAGGCAGAGGCTCTTCTCCGCTTATTGCGGGCAGATGAATAAACACCTTTGTCCCTTCGTCTTCACGGCTTTCAAATTCGAGCCCGTATTCGCCGCCGAAGTAGAGCTTTATCCTTTCGTCAACATTCCGTATCCCCACCCCGCTGCCGGGATTGGAAGGCTGAAAAACACCGGCGGAATCACTGTCCGCGGAAACGGGTTTGTGCGGGGAAGCTTCTCCCCCGAGACTCCTGTGAATCCGCGACAGGGTTTCTGCGCTCATGCCGGCGCCGTTATCGCCGACTATCAGATCCATGCCCTTCCCGGTACGGAAGCCCGATATTGTTACCGTGCAGCGGGAAGCCTCTCCGCCTGATTTTGCGGCATTCTTTACGCCGTGGTAAATGGCGTTTTCTACCAAAGGCTGGAGAATAATTTTTACGATTCTGAAGCGCAGTATCTCTGCATCAACTTCAATACGGTAGTCCAGCTTGTCCTTGTAACGGATCTTCTGAATGGTAAGATAGCTTCTCACATGCTCAATTTCCTGGGCGACTTCGATAATCTCCTTCCCCTTGCTGATGGAAATTCTAAAAAGACGCGCCAATGCGGAACTCATGTCAATCACCTCATCCCGTTTCCCCTGTTCGGCCATCCAGATAACCGAATCCAGGGTATTGTAGAGAAAGTGCGGGTTAATCTGCATCTGCAGGGCATTGAGTTCGCTTTTGCGTTTCTGTTCCTGTTCCTGCGTGACGCGGCGAAGCAATTTTTTAATTTCCGCAACCATGATGTTAAAACCCGCTCCCAGTTCCCCAATCTCGTTTTGTGAGGGAATGTCCGCGGTAACGTCAAAGTCCCCCTGTTCTACGGCCATCATGGATCTTCGCAGCTTCATAATCGGTTTTGAAATCCGCCGGGAAAGGATGATGGAAATAAGCATGGATGCGGTAAAGAAGAATAGTCCCCAGAAGGCATAGGTTCTGCGGATCGATTCCCGGTTCTCCGCAAATTCACTGCGGTAATTGACAGCCACCGCCTTCCAGCCCGTGGAGGCCATTGTCTGAACACTGTAGTAAGTATCCCTGTCGTCCCCTTCACCGGCAAAGTAGCCTTCCCTGGATTCCAGAATCCGGCTTATGTTTTCTCCCTTAAGGCCGCTGTAGAGAAGCTGCTGCTGGGGATGGTACACAATCTCTCCTTTGCGGTCTACAATAAAAATATAGCCCCGCTTTCCGAGCTGAACGGAACTGCATATCCTTTCAATTATTCTGAAGTTAAGATCCAGCAGCAGGACTCCCTTGCCTTCCCCGGTTTCAGGATCGGAAATCTCCCGTGACAGTGATATTACCCAGGGGTATTGATTCTGTATAATGTTCTGTACATGGGAGGAAGATATCACCGCCTCGCCCCGCCTGTTCCGGGCAGCCTCATACCAGGACTGAGCCTCGGGAACGATGAAGGGATTGAGCCTCGGACCGGATCCGGAACCTTCCGCATCGTCTCCGTCCCGGGGCGGGCCTGCAAGGAGGCAGCCTCCCTTAAAGCTGAAGATACCGACAAGGGCAATATCCTGGCGTGTAGCGATCATGCTTCTCAGGGTGGGCAGCGCATTGGCGGCCGCAGTATCCCTGTCTGAATCTCCGGCGGCGTCAAGATACTCCTGCACCCATCCATCGGACTGAAGAATCGTAGAGGCGGAATAAAGGTAGTCAATATAAAAGTCAATGTTATTGGTTATCTGCCTGACAAGCTGCCGGGTATACACCCCGCTCGAAATACGGGCCGTCTCTTCGGTAACCCGGAACGCAATGAGGATGGCCCCTACAATGATGATCACCGAAAGAGAGGCAATAGCCATGGCGATGGTCACCTGTATACTGTAGAAACGCCGCCGCTTCATTCCGTTCCCTCAGGCGGAGCATGCCTGTATTCGGTAGGCGTAAGGCCTGAATATTTCCGGAAGCTTAAAGAAAAGTAATGGGCATCCCGGTAGCCTATCCTTTCGGCAATCTCGTAACTGAGAAGATCCGTTGTCCGCAGAAGTTCCATGGCCTTCTTCAATCTTATTTCGGTTAATTCTTCCACAAAAGTCCTGTTATGGTACTTCTTTAATATGGCGCTGAAGTAACTCATACTTATATCCATCTTCTTGCACAGAGACTGCAGGGAAAGGGCAGGATCCGCATAGTTGTTTTCCAGAAATTCCAGAGCGTCCCGTACCTTGACCTGCGCAAAATTTTCCTGCCGGGTCTGCGTATAGGCCGAAATTTTTTTGGTTGTCTCCATGAACCGGAAACGCACTTCTTCAAGATTGGCAAGGCCGGTAATTTCGGTAAAGGGATCCATCTCCGGTGGAAAGATCTCCCCAAGGGGAATCTCCAGATCTTCGCAGCAGCGAATCAGCGCCGACAGAATCAGTGCAAAACTTGTATGATACTCCTCAATGGAAAAAGACGCCTTCGCAAGCGAATCAAGCATGCCGTCAACGAGACGGGAGACGCCCTCCCCTGCCTTGAGCGCGGATACGATGCGTCTCTCCCAATCGCGGAGGGGGGACGCCGCGCCGGAAAAAGAAACCTTCCCCGTCAATTCCCGGTACACACTGACGCCGCTTTTCTCAAGGAGGCCCGCCCGTTTCAGGGCATCGGACGCGGTGTTCCAGGAAAGCGGGACGGATTCGAGACCTTCTACACATTCCCCGACAGCAATAATACTGTCCTTGAGTCCCAGGGAAACAAAATTCCTCCACAGTTTCTCTGCGGTTTTTAATCCGTCCCGGTAGAGTTCCTCCCTGTTATTCCCGTAGAGCAGGAGACAGAGCTTTTCATTCCTGTCCTGAAAGAGCAGGGCCTGTGAATGATTCTCTTCGAGAAAACGTTCCAGGATGCTGCGCTGGGTCAGGAGATCCATGTCCGGGTTTGGATTCTCCGCCTGCGTGACAGGCGACTTAAGGAGATCGATCTGCAGACACTGACAGCTTTTCTCCCGGCCGAGAGGCAGACCGAGCCGGGATAATCTCTCTTTAAGCGAAACCATGTCGCATTTTCCCCCGGCAAGCTGGGCCAGAAAACGTTCCCTCAAAAGGGGAAGGCTCTCCTCAAGCTGTTTCCTGATGGACTCAAGGTTGAGCCGTTCTGCCCGTGCGGCGTCCAGGGAACATTTAAGTTTCCGGAGTGTTTCCCGGAATTCACGGGGAGTAATGGGTTTTACGATGTAATCATAGACCTTGAGCTGCAGGGCCTTTCTGGCATATTCAAAGGTATCGTAACCGGAAATGATCAGCACACGGGAATCGGGAGAGACCGCGGCCAAACCTTCGGTAAAGGCAAGCCCGTCAAGGTGGGGCATGTTTATGTCGGTCATCACAACATCAGGCTGAATCCGCTCGGCCAGTTCCAGAGCTTCAAAGCCGTTGCCGCACGCGCCGGCAAAAGAGAAGCCCAGTTCCTCCCACGGGATGGTAGTCCTGATCCCTTCCCGAATCTCCGGTTCGTCATCAACAAGAACAAAACTGTAAAGTGCAGTATCCATCACATGAGCCAACCTGTTATCATAATACATGTATCCTGAAAAAATCTCTATCCAGGCGGAAATGCTTGCAAACCGCCTTGCCAAACGTCAAAAACATCTAAGAAAATGGGCCCGCCGTACCGGTACAGACGCATACCGCCTCTACGATCGGGACATTCCGGAGATTCCCCTCTGCATCGATCTCTATGCCTGCCTGGTGAGCCTCTCTCTCTACGAACGTCCCTATGAAAAGGATGAAGCCGAAGAGGATCTCTGGCTTGAGGCCATGTGTGAAGCGGCGGCCGGGGCCCTGGGCATTGAGCGGGAGGCGATCTACATCCGCCGCCGGAAGCGTCAGCGGGGAACGGCGCAATATGAACGCGTCTCCCGCGCTGCAAGGGAAGTAATTGTCAGGGAAGGGGGCCTCCGTTTCAGGGTGAACCTTTCGGATTATCTTGACTCGGGCCTCTTCCCGGATCGGCGCCGCCTCCGCGCCCGCATACGGGAAGAAGCGGCGGATAAAAAAGTGCTCAACCTCTTCTGTTATACCGGCAGCTTTTCTGTCTATGCCGCATCCGGAGGAGCCTCTTCGGTAGATTCGGTGGATCTCTCAAGCCCCTACCTGGAATGGGCCAGGACCAACTTTACGCTGAACGCCCTCAATCCCGGAAATCTTGTCCGTGCCGACGCGCTGCTCTTTATGGAAGAGGCAAAACGGGCGCGGAAAACCTGGGACATCATCATCCTCGATCCCCCGGCCTTTTCAAATTCCAAAAGGATGCGCGGAACCATCGATCTGGGGAGAGACCACGGAGAACTCATCAAAAGCTGCCTTTCCCTGCTCTCCCCCGGAGGCACACTCTACTTCAGCGCCAACACAAAGGGTTTCAAACTGAACGCACAAGTCCCCGGAGCCGGCATTGAAGACATCACCGAAAAAATGAGAGACGAAGACTTCAGGGGAAAACGAATACCGCTATGCTTTAAATTTTCTTCCGAATGAGCTTGTTCAAAAATCTGACATTCTGAACAGCTTCGGCTTTTAAGACTTTATCCGCCTGACAGTCTTCCTGCAGCGTTCGATGGCCGCGGCGTCGGGCAGAGCGGGGATGGCCCCCTTCTTTGTTGTTGCAAGACTCCCCGCCGCGTTTGCGAAGTCTGTAATATCGGCCAGTTCATCTTTGCCGATCTTCCGCAGCTCCTCTCTTGTTTTTTTCTGCAGCCTGAAAAGTATGGCGCCAAAGAATGCGTCCCCGGCGCCGGTGGTGTCTATGGTCTTTACATCGTATGTGGAAAGAGAGCCTTCCCCGTCCGCGCAGAAATAGAAGGCGCCTTTGGGGCCCATGGAAACAAACACTATCGCCGGGCCCCGTTCGGCAAGCATGGCGGCGCCTTTGGAGATATCCTGTTGACCCGTTAAAAGCCGCGCCTCCTCTTCGGAAACTTTAAGAATATCCGTCAGGGGAATGAGCCGGGCCATTTCCTTTCCTGCTTCCTCTTCACTCTTCCAGAGCAGGGGCCTGTAGTTGGGATCGTAACTGATAATCTTCCCCTGCTTCTTTGCGAATTTTACCGCCTCGTGCACCGTCTTCCGGCATGGCTCCCCCGTAAGGGACACTGAGCCGAAATGGAAAACGGCAGAATCACTGATGATATCTTTCCTGAGATCCTTTGATACAAGCATCAGATCCGCGCCGGGCTTGCGGTAAAAACTAAAGGATCGGTCTCCCCTTTCATCAAGCTGCACAAAGGCAAGAGTAGTCGGGATCTCCGGATCGACCGCCAGCCCCGCAGTATCAATACCGGCGTCCCGGAGGGTTTTGGCAAGGAAACGCCCAAAGTCGTCATCCCCCACCTTGCCGATAAAGGCCGTCTTCCCCCCCAGCCTTGCATTCATTGCCAATACATTTGCCGGAGCCCCTCCGGGATTCCGTCCAAAGAGGGCAATACCCTGTTCGTTTACTCCGTTGGGGGTAAAATCAATTAAAAGTTCGCCGAGAGCCGTCAGATCGTACATTGTCTCCTCCCTCATTACAGGCAGACCCTTATTATAGCCTCCACGCGAATTTTACGCTATACTACGCACATGAAACATCTTTTCCCGGTTCTGATCCCGCTGCTTTGCCTTTCGGCCTGTTTTTCCGGGCCTCAACAAAACAGGGCGGACACGGAAAAACTCCGGGAAACAATTCCGGCGCCCAGCGGCATCGATCCTCAAGCGGGTCTGCGAGGCGAAGATTCCTCTCTTGATTCCGCCGCCTTTTCAGGCTGTCCGCCAGAAGCGCTTGCCTACCTCAGACTGCTTTCACAGGCTTTCAGGAACGGGGACAAGGGCTTTCTCCTTGCCCAGGGGGAAGGGCAGTACGAAAAGGATCTGCGGCCCGGCAGGGACGAAGCGGAATACTTCAACCTGCTCTACCGTATCGGCCCCCTGGCCGCGGAAGAGCCTGAAGAAACAAGACTGCAGAAGTACCTGAAAGTGGAAGATGCCGCTTATATCAGCTTCAAAGGCTGGAGGGAAAAAGGCCCCATGATCGAAGTAGATGCACAGATACATGGCCCGGAGGGGGCGCTTCCCTGCCGCATCATACTGGCATGGCGGCTTGTCGACATAAAAATTGTCGGCTTGTACCCGTAAATTTGTTCTATATCAAATGATGCGGTTATTTTTATGTTCCCGAATAGATTTGTTTTTTCAGGCGGCGACAGCCCGGGAACCGCGCCGCCCTGTACGTCTTGAAAAAGTTTTAAGGCTTGCGAAGGTAAATTGGTTTGGCTTCAGGCTCAGTCAGAATCATGATCTGCTCTGGCGTAAAACCATCCGGAGCGCCAAATTCCGAAAAGACAATTTCCGAGTCGGCCGTAAGTTGCATTGCGCCAACGCCGAATTCTTTGGGCATTGGCAGGGAAGAACCGGCCCAAAAGCGGGAACCGTTCGCCCAGCGGACATCACCCTTTTCATTTGCAAGCGCTCCGGCCTCATAGGTTTGGGATCCCGCGGCCAGGGCAACACTATACAATTTTGTATCATTGATCACCTTAATTTTTACCTCTTTCCCGGAGGCGCTGAGAACCTGAAAGTCGGAACTCTGCGCGTTGACGAATGTCAGCGCCAGCGCCAACATTCCCGCCATAAGAATCAACTTTTTCTTCATAGGAGACTCCTTTGCGGTCTTTCCCGCGATTAATTTGTTTTCCGTTCAACATATTTTATTATGTCCCCCGTACCGCCTGTATCCCAATCGCAGGCCGTCAGGAGAGAGAATAGATAATAATACCAAACGTTGAAAAAAAATACAAGCTGACGCATTGCGCCACAATTTTTCTAAGTGAAAAGGGGGCCACCGCTTTAAGGCCTAAGGAATATCCGCTCTGCGGTCCCTTGACGGGTAAGGTACCTGGGATTTAGGATATATTTTATGACGACATCCGGCAGTTTTATGACATACAATCCGCTATTCCGCATCACACCGGCACGTTTGTGGTTTCGGCGTGAAACAGGCCGACCTGGTTCGGCTGCTTTTGCGGAAAGGAGTTATCTTTGTCCGCCACGGGGCAAATCACGACTGGTATAAAAACCTTTCCACAGGAATTAGTGAAGCTGTTCCCCGGCATAGAGAAATCAAAGAACAGTTGGCAAAAAAAATCATTAAAAATCTGTCGTAACCGTCTTTTTTCCCTCCCCGTTGCCCTCCCGGCGGGGGCAGTGTAGCGGCTTTCTGTGGGGAAAAGGGCCGGTGGCGGACGCTATATATGGGGCCGGG
>JAITES010000073.1 GCA_031281925.1 Treponema sp.
AGGGAAAGCCCAAAACAGAAGTAGAAGTACTGCAGATCCCGGATCTTGCCTCTTACAAAAACGAAAAGGACTGCGAAGCCTATCTTGATATTTCTGATTTTGATGAAGAGGAAGTAAAAAAGATCCTTGCCGCCTTTGCCAAAAAGAAACGCGGAGGCACGGCCCCGGAAGATCGGTGCCCCCGGCAAAAATTTCCGCCGGGTAAATTTGAAGGCTGGAAAAATATCAAATCGGGTACCGGTTCCCTCTTTCTCTTTTTATTTATATCCCTGGACGGAAAGACCAATCTTCAAAGCCGTCTGGGAGAGGCTGCCTACAAGACGGTAAAAACCCGGCTCCGGGATTATCTCAGGCAAAGCCTTGCCGAGGCGGATGCGCTCTTGTGGATGGAAAGCGAGACAAACAATCTCTACCTTATTCCGCCAAAGGCAGCCAATGCCCGGGCCGCCGTCGAAGCCGCACTCAAGTTTCTTTTGGCAGGCCCCCTTGTCACCATAGAATTTCTGGGGCTTTCAATCCCCGTTCATTTTACCGCGGCCCTGCATTACGGAAAAACCGTGTACCGCGCTCCGGGTAAAACCGGAACCGTGGTTTCCGATGCGGTCAACTATATTTTCCACCTGGGGGCAAAACATGCGGAAAGCGGCCGTCTGACCATCTCCGCCGATGTTCCCCCGGAAGCTGTCGGCGAGGGACTGGAGGATCTATTCAGCGACGCCGGTGTCTTTGAAGGCATCCCCATCCGCCATTCGGCAAAGTGGACTTATGCCTCAGACGTATAACCGGCTTCCTCAGGCTCGTTGACCGGGGGAGACATTGACATGCCCGTCGATTTGAACGGCGGCAGGCAAAAGCAGAAGATGTTGAGTAAAGGGCCGTTCTGTGTTATAGATAAAGAAGTGAGTTTTTTTATCCGCTATGCCTTTAAGCGCCTTCTTGCTCTTCTGCCGCTGCTTGTCGTTGTTTCGGCGGCTGTTTTTTTTCTTATCCGCCTTACTCCTTCAGATCCGATTGCCTCCATTACCAGCGGACGGCGGATCAGCGATGAAACCAGAGCCGCGCTGACGGCCCAGTATCATTTGGACAGGAGCCTTCCCGAACAGTACTTTATCTGGATAGGCAATGTGTTCCGGGGGAGCCTTGGGGACAGTTTCCGCCACCGCCAGCCGGTTACCCAGCTTCTTGCCGCCCGTTTCCCGACGACGATACAGCTTGTGCTGATGAGCGCCTTCTTTGCGGTTGTCCTTGCAATTCCGGCGGGGGTGATAAGCGCGGTGAGGAAAGACAGTCTCATTGACCGGGCAATCTCCGCCTTTATGGTGTTCTGTGTGTCCTCTCCGGTCTTTCTCAACGCCATTGTTCTGATGCTTCTTTTTTCGCTCAGGCTGAGGTGGTTTCCTGCCTTTGGAGCGGGGCGCGGATTTTTTGAAAATTTGTACTATCTTTGTCTTCCGGCCTTTGCGCTGAGTCTTAACATGGTGGCTCTCATGGGGAGAATCACCAGGGACAGGATGATAGGGGAACTTAAATCCAACTATGCACTGGCCCTCACCGCCAAGGGAACCGGGAGAAGCCGTATCATCGTAAAGCACTGCCTTAAAAATACACTCATCCCGGTAATTACCGTAGCAAGCATACAGATAGGCGGCATGGTGGTCGGGGCGGTACTGGTAGAAAATGTGTTTGCCCTGGGCGGCATAGGCGCCCTGCTTATAGAAGGCATACAGGCTTCCGATTATCCTGTGGTGCAGGCTATCATACTGCTTCTGGTGCTGCTGTTTTTGATCCTCAACCTTGCCGTTGACATGATCTATGCGGTAATCGATCCCAGGGTAAGGGCCGCTGCGGGCGGAGAAGTTAACCTTAAAAATTCAAAAAATTCAATCGAACAGAAAACAAAGCTTTCTGCCGGGAGGAAGGGATGAGCCCTCACTTTGCCCATAAGCCTTTTTTTAGTTTTTTTAAATCGAAAAAAACCGAAGGGACTTTTTTCAGCGCCGCCCTTTTGATTTCCGGCTTCCTTCTTCTTGTCATCATCGTTTTCTGCGCCCTCTCTCCGTTCATCGCTCCCTACGGCGAAACCGAACAGAATCTCTCCGATTCCCTGGCCCCTGTTTCATCCCGGCACCTTCTGGGCGCGGACAAGATGGGCCGCGACCTTTTTTCCCGGCTTCTCTACGGCGGACGGGTAACCATCCTGAGCGCCATGGGTGTAGTGTTGCTGTCGGTGATCATCGGTGTGCCGCTGGGGCTCTTCTCCGGTTACTACGGTGGTAAATTTGACGCCATTGTGGGCCGTTTCTGCGATGTGCTGCTCTCCTTCCCTTCGCTGTTACTGGCCTTTCTCTTTATTGCCGCTCTGGGACGCGGCATTACCAATGCGGTGCTGGCCCTCGGCATTATCTATGTGCCCATGCTTACCCGTCTGGTACGTTCCCTTGCCATTGTGGAAAAAAACAAGACCTATGTGGAGGCCGCCGTTTCCATCGGTTTTTCACGGCCCTATGTTATCTTCCGCCATATTCTGCCTAATTGTATTGATACTGTTCTCGTGCAGCTTACCCTGGATCTGGCCTATGCGATACTCGATCTTGCGGCCCTAAGTTTTATCGGCCTTGGGATAAGTCCCCCCGTTGCCGACTGGGGCGCCATGCTTGACGAGGGGAGAAATTTTCTGCTCCAGGCGCCCCTCCTTGCCCTGGCGCCGGGCGCGGCAATTGTAGTAACCGTGGTCAGCCTGAACATATTCTGCGACTGTATCACCCAGTACATGGATCCCCAGGGAAGGGCTCTGCCTTCTTTCGACAGCATAGAAAAAAAGCGGCTGTCTGAGCAGATGAAAAACAGGGAGCCTTTACAGCAATGAACGATCCTGTATTGAGCATCGAAGATCTGGAATGTGATTTTCTCACTGTCGAAGGCATTGTCTATGCGGTGAGCGGCATGTCCCTTAAACTCCGCCGGGGGGAGATACATGGCATCGTGGGGGAATCCGGCTGCGGAAAGAGTGTCAGCACCAGGGCGGTGATGGGGCTTCTGGAAAAGAAGCACAGCAGGATCAAGGGCGCCGCATTTTTTGACGGCAGGGATCTTTTGAAATTAAATGAAAATGAAATGAGGGATATCCGGGGCCGGCGCATCTCAATGGTGTTTCAAGACCCCCTTAACTCGCTTTCCCCGCTTGAAACCGTGGGGAATCAGATAGAAGAGGCCATGACCAACCATTTCCCCGCCCTTCCCGGAGAGAAACTACGGAATACATGTTTGTCCCTTTTGGAAAAAGTCGGCCTCCATCCCGGTACTGCCGGACAGTATCCCTTTGAGCTTTCAGGCGGTATGCAGCAGCGGGTCATGATAGCCCAGGCGATAAGCTGCGAACCGGAGATTCTCATTGCCGATGAGCCTACCACGGCTCTGGATGTAACGATACAGGCCCAGGTTCTGGAACTTCTTAAAACCCTGCAGCGGGAGATGAGGCTTTCCGTGCTGCTTATTACCCACAACTTTGCCGTGGTAGCCGGAACCTGCGACAGGGTTTCTGTCATGTATTCGGGCCGAATCGTGGAGACAGCCCCGACAGAAAGCCTGATCAATAACGCCGCGCATCCCTACAGCAGGGCCCTTATCGGCTGTATCCCGCGGGGCAGGGGCGCTGCGGGCGGCAAGCTCCCGGTGATACCCGGTTTCCCGCCCCGGCTCTACGAACCTGTCCGCGGCTGTCCCTTTGCGCCCCGTTGCGCCTTCGTTTCCGCTTCCTGCGGCGCGGCGCCTCCCGCAACGGAGATCGAAGAGGGGCATCTTGTTTTTTGCCATCATCCCCGCGGGGAGGCCCTCAGTGGATAAGGCCGGAATGCTCCTGGAAGTGAAGGACGTCGCAAAATATTTCTCCCTGAAGGGCGGAAGGCTGCTCCGTGCGGTGAACGGCGTTTCTTTCAGCATCGCTGCCCATGAGATTCTGGGAATCGTGGGGGAATCCGGCTGCGGAAAATCAACCCTGGGGCGTCTGGCCCTGCGCCTTATAGAGCCCAGCGCGGGGCAGGTTTTTTTCCGGGGTGAGGAGATTACCGCGCTCGGCCGCCGGGAGATTACCCGCATCAGGGCAGGCATGCAGATGGTTTTCCAGAATCCCTTTGCCTCCTTCAATCCCAGAATACGGATCGCCGGAGCCCTGATGGAAGTGTGCCGCTACTACGGGATGAGCGCGGAGGCGGGACGGGAGAGAATCGCCTCTCTCTTTGGCGACATAGGGCTTTCCGAAGGTCTTCTCGGCCGCTGGCCCCAGGAATTGTCCGGAGGCCAACTGCAGCGTCTTGCCATAGCGCGGGCTCTTCTTTCGGAACCTGCCCTTATCGTTGCGGATGAACCCATTTCCGCCCTGGATGTGTCGGTGCAGGCCCAGCTTCTCAATCTGCTGGGGGATCTTCGCAGTACCCATGCCGCAGCGATGCTGTTCATCTCCCACGATATGACGGTGGTAGAGTATCTGTGCGACAGGGTTGCCGTCATGTATATGGGAAAGATCGTGGAAAGCGCTTCTACTCCTGAAATTTTTGCCAACACGCTGCATCCCTATACCCGCTCCCTTATTGCGGCCGTTCCCCGGCTTGGCGGCGGGGACAGGATAATCCCCGCCAGGGGGGAACCTCCCAACCCCGCGGAAAAGATTTCAGGCTGTCCTTTTGCCCCCCGCTGTCCCGAGGCCGGCGAACGCTGCCGGAGAGAGGCGCCGGAGATCCGGGAAGCTCTTGACGGACATATAGTCAGTTGTCATCAAATTTAGTACAATGGACTTGTGAGATAACCCGGTTGGTTATCTCACA
Organism: Treponema sp.; assembly: GCA_031281925.1. GTDB lineage: Bacteria > Spirochaetota > Spirochaetia > Treponematales > Breznakiellaceae > JAIRNJ01. Next base: position 4,821 of record JAITES010000073.1, read on the forward strand.
AGTCTTGCAATTTTTCAGCCTGAAGGCTGCAAAATTGCGGTTTTTATAAGGAAGTTGTTCAGAAACTGAAGTTTCTGAACAACTCTAATGATTATCTCTAAACAAAAATGCTTAAGCCTGGAGCTTAAAGGAGCAGAAAATGAAAAAGATTTTTACCCTTGCGCTTGCCTTTACCCTAATCGGGGGTATTGCTTTTGCGGGGGGCAAAAAGGATGCCTCTAAAGGCATAACCTTTACCATCGCCCTGAGTGAAGACATTCGGGCGGTGGATGCCGGAGTTGCCTGGAACTATGTAACAAACCAGGTAACGAATCAGATCACCGAGGGCCTTGTAACCCTGGACACAAACAACAACATTGTGCCGGAACTGGCCAGAAGCTGGCGGCAGGCGGACGATCTTACCTACATCTATGAGGTACGGGATGACATCACCTTCTCCGACGGCAGTAAAATGACCATGGACGATGTGATCTTCTCCCTCAACCGGACAAAGGATCCCGATGGGGGGACTTACTTCTCCGACTTCTTTGCCGATGTGGTGAGTTTTACCGCAACAGGCCCATGGCAGCTCACCATCAAGCTGAGTCAGCCTTCGGCGGTGTTCAAGTACTTCCTTACCACCGGGGCGGGAAGGATCATCAGCAAGGCCTACTATGAAAAACATAGTTCCGACTTCGGGAGCGCTTCGGGCGGCATTGTTGCTACCGGGCCTTTTGCGTATCAAAGCTGGACAAGCGGACAGGAAATTGTCCTTAAAAAGAATACGAACTACTGGAACAAGGAAAAACTTGCCGCCAACATCATTGATACCCTGGTCTTCAAGATCATTCCCGAAGACACCACCAGGGTTATTGCCCTTGAGACAGGAAGTGTAGATTTCTGCGCCAATCTGCCCATAGACATGCTGGATCGTCTTACGGCAGCAAAAAATCTCAACATGACTGCTGTTGATACCTACAGCCTTACCTTCCTGGCCATGAATACGCAGCGGGCGCCTTTTGACGATCTGAATGTCCGCAAGGCAGTTTCCCATGCCCTCAATCTTCCCGAATTTCACCGGACGATTATCAAGGGCGCCGGAAGCGTAGGAACAGTGCTGCCCTTTGGCGCGGCTCTTTACGGAGAAAATGCTTCAGGATGGAGGAGCTACATCGCCTCTGCTCCCAAATATGACTACGATCTTGCCAAAGCAAAAAGTTTCCTTGCACAGTCAAAGTACCCCAACGGCTTTAACTGCGTTTTAATTATCAGCGAAACTTCCATTGCCAGTCAGCGGGCGCTTTTCCTGCAGGAGGCATTGAAGGCTCTCAATATCAATGTCGAGATCCGTAAGATGAGCGGGGACGAGCATGATACCTACCAGATGGGCGGTGTGCAGGATGCCAACGGCAAACGGGATTACGATATGCTCATCGGCGGCTGGGAAGCGGACTATCCTGACCTGAACGGCAATATTGAGATTTTGTTTGTTTCCAGCCAGGCCGGGGAAGACGGCTACAACGCCGCCGCCTATGCCAATCCCAGGATTGACAGCCTTATTGAACAGCAGCGGAGTTCCACCGATCCTGTCAGGCGTTTTGAAATTCAGAAGCAGCTCATGGACATTGCGATAGACGATGTGCCTTATGTCGTGTTTGACTACACGATCCGCCAAAGCGCCCTGAACAAGAAGTATACAGGCCTTGCGGTTTCTCCCGCATGGCTGTGGGTATTGCCCGCACAGAATATACGGCTGGCCCAGTAGCCGGTTTGAGGCGGTTTCCGGCAAAGGTTCCGGGAACCGCCCTGGCTTTTATATGGTAAAAATAGAAAACAATCTTTCCAGCGGGAATGTATTAAGCAAATTGGTGCTTTTTGCCATTCCCTTTCTTCTTTCCAACCTTGTACAGTCCTTCTACAACGTGGCGGACATGCTTATTGTGGGGAATTTTGCGGGAACGGAGAGCATGTCCGGGGTTAATATAGGCGGACAGGTTACCTTTATCCTCACCAATACGGTGATCGGCCTGTGCGTGGGCGGTACTGTTCTTATCGGTCAATACATGGGGGCCGGAAACCGGGATGCCATGGAAAAGGTAACCGCTACCCTTATTACGGTACTGCTTATCAGTTCGTTTGTCCTTACAGCAGTGATGCTGGCAGCCCGTATTCCGATACTCCGCCTTATCCGGACTCCGGAAGGGTCTTTTGCGGAAAGCGACACATATCTTACGGTAACACTGACAGGACTTGTGTTTATTTTCGGCTACAATGCGCTGGCAGGAATACTGCGGGGCATGGGCGATTCCAAACATCCGTTCTACTTTGTCCTGGCGGCCAGTATCACCAATATCGTTCTGGATCTCCTTATGGTGGTAGTTTTCCATTGGGGGGCCTTTGGCGCCGCCCTGGCCACGGTAATCTCCCAGGCGATGAGCATGTTCCTCTGCATCATCTATATGATTCGTAACGGGTTTCAGTTTGATTTCAAACCCCGTTCATTCAGGATCTACCGGAAGGAACTGGGCCTCATCTTCAAGATAGGCCTTCCGACATGCATCCAGAACAGTATTACCGGCGTCTCCTTCATGTTTTTGACTACCATCGTAAACATTGTGGGCGGGGTGAGCGCTTCGGCCGCGGTAGGTGCGGTGGGGAAGTTCAACAGTTTTGCCTTCATGCCGACCCAGGCGATAAGCGCCTCAATAGGGGCCATGGCGGCCCAGAACATAGGCGCCGGACGTATGGACAGGGCAGTGCTGGCCACAAAAATCGGCACAATTTTTTCGGTGATCGTTACCTGGCTTTTATTTATATTTGTACAGATCTTCCCTGCCTGGGTGCTTGAAATTTTCGGCCGTGATCCCCAGATGATAAACGACGGGATAACATATCTACGCAGTTTTGCGTTTGATTTTTTGCTGATCCCCTTTATCTTTTGCATTAACGGTTTCCTTATCGGCGGCGGGCACACCATGTTCACCCTGATAACCAATATGCTTTCCGCAGTCCTTCTCCGTGTTCCGGTCTGCTACCTCCTGGGCGTGACACTCGGCTGGGGACTCTCCGGTGTAGGCCTTGGCGCCCCCGCCGCAAGCGCAGGAGCGCTGCTGGTCATTGTCATCTACCTTTTTTCGGGCGCCTGGAAATTCAACGCGGTGAAGTAAAAGAGCAAAGAGTGCCGCCCTTCCGGGGGCGAGTTCAATTTTTCTTTTTTTGAAAGCTTAACAGCAGTTTTGCCATTGAAACGATAATCTCGTGATTATAATCATCCAGTTTTTCCAGTATGTTCATGATCTCTATGACTTCCCGGGCCGTTTCTCTCTTTGCGCTTTCTTTGCCGGTTACCAGATACTCAACCGTTACCCCCAGAGCCTGGGCAATCAGAACCGCTTTGTCGGCGGAGGGAATCGACGAATCTTTTTTAACATAATTTTCTATTGTTTTAAGACTCAAACCCGTCTTGGCGGCTAATTCCTTCTGCTCCATGCCGGTAAAGTCCAAAATTTCCCGTAAATTACTCCGAAAACCCATTCTATAAAACTAGCCAAAAATGAGGGTTAACATCTTGAAAAATCCTTAAATATGAGGTATAATGGTACGCATACCCATTTTATTAGAGGGTTGGAAGAGGAGATGTGTATGAATAAATGTCTATTACCGGGATTTGGAATGATTTTGGCGCTGTGTTTGGTCTTTTCCTCAGGCTGTGACCTTTTTAACAACAAGCCCGAAGGGAACTTGGAAGAAAAGATTGACGAGGCGGTGGATATTGCCAATGCGCCGGTTTTGAATGTCGTGGTTGATGAAGGCGGCATGGGCACCGCAAGTCCGAGGGGAACGCTTTCCGGAATAAAACAGGGGGTGCCCTTTAGTTTGAACTATGTCCCCAAAAACGAATATCCCTTTTACGGCTGGCAGGCACGGCTTGAGAGCAGCGATGATTTGATTGCTGCCTGGACTGCGGAAGGAGCGATGGGAACCGATACGGTTGGCTGGGTTCCCCAAAACATAACGGGAACTGAGGTAAGAGTTACCATACACATAAACACCGGGGAGAAGATTATCATAGGGCCCATAGGGGCCAACGCTCCGGAGTTGAATGTGGAAATTGACGAGGGCGGCATGGGTACGGCAAGCCCCCGGGGCGCGGTCTCCGGCGTCAAGCGGGGGATACCGTTTCAGCTTAACTATCAGAGCAACGGAAACTATCCCTTTTACGGCTGGCAGGCGCGGCTTGAGGGCAGCGATGATTTGATTGCTACCTGGACGCCGGAAGGTGCATCCGGCGCGGATAAGGTCAGCTGGGTTCCCAGGAACATAGACGGGACGGAAGTACAGGTAACGATATATATCAATCCGGCGGGGAAGATCATCATAGGGCCCATAGGGGCCAACGCGCCGGAAATCAATGTGGAAATTGTCGTTACCGGGCGCGGCTCCGTTACCGGGGGAAATGTAACCGGCAGCCCCATCAAATTAGGCGTTCCCTTTAGCCTGAATTTTTCACCCGCTACCGAGTACGGTTTTATCGGCTGGAGGGCGTACCGGGATAGTATAGCCCCCGGAAACATGCTGGGCGACGCAGACGTGGTGTTCAACGACCGGCGAAGCCTGAATCCCGAGCTACGCGTAAACATAAATCCTGAGGGCGGGAAGGTGGTTATCGAGGCGTATACCGAACGTCTCGGCGCCGTAAAACCGGTCGGTTCGGGAATTCTTTCGGCCAATAAGATCCCCCCCGGTAACGGGGCTTTTGTTGGACCTCCCCCCCAGCATATCCAACTCCAGTTTGACAAACCTATGGACGCTCGTTCTTTTATTTTCCCTGACTGGACAGCCTCCAAAGAAGAAAGCCCGGTAGACGGTGAAGGGAATCAAATTGTGCGTTTCAATAATATCGTTCTGACCGGTACGACGGAACACAATCCTTACGACGAGATACCGCTGAGCGCGTACTTCAATCCGCCGGTGTTGAGTGTAGACGGGAAAATAGTAACCCTCTGGGTTAAAGAAAAAGCAGAATGGTATCAGCCCTACATCGACGGTATTTATTTCTGGCCGTTTTTTGGCTACAATCT
>JAITES010000141.1 GCA_031281925.1 Treponema sp.
TCTAATTAGAGTCTGTCTATAATGTAGACACATTATAGACAGACTACCTTAAAAACCGCATTTGCGTATGCAAATGCAAGGTCTGTCCATAAAGTAACCGACTTTATGGACAGACACTATTTAATATAAGCTATTCTCACAGAATATCAAGCCGGTTTTTTTTGACGCTTCCCGCTACAATCGAATGGAGGCCGGAACGGAATTCCGCCGGAAGAAGGCCGGCAATTTCCCCGGCTTTGTGCATCCCCGCCTCATCTTCAATCTGGTTGAAAAAGAGGATCTTCATGCCTGCCGCCGCTGCAAAGAGTCCCTTGCCGCATTTCTCCTTGTGAAGGCCGCTGACTGCCGCGGCTATATGTTCCGGTTTGATTGCTTCCCCTTCCCGGATTCCGGTGAGATCCGAGAAGAGGGGCAGGCGGTGAATGAGTCTGCCGCTTGCCTCCATGCCCAGAGGCCACAGTGGTATGATGCCGATACTCAGATCCGTCCAGGACGGAACAACCGGTTCCCATTCGGCCCAGGCCTTAAGCGGCAGTTCCCTTGAACCGTCTCCTTCAATAAGGACAAGATCGAAGCGGGGAGAGATCTCTTCAAGTTCATTCAGGGGAGGGGATTCTAGTTTGCCGCTTTGCTCATTTAATTTGCCTGCGACACAGACGCCCTCCATCTCTTTGGGAATGTACATTCTTGTGGTGGTGGTCACAAGAACTTTTTTCCCGCGGCTTTGTTCTGCCAGCAGAAGTATGAGGGAAGTCTTTCCCCCGCTCCCGATTACCGTGATTACTCTCTTTTCAAGTGTATAAAAATAATCGCTCAGGTTTATCATTGTTCCCTGAAAGTTTTCCTCTCGCGATCTTCCGTTACCCGAAAGATCCGGCTGTATGTGTCTTTCAAAAGTTTTTTTGCCTCTTCAAAATTTTCAGGTTCTACCCGGAGGCATATCCCGCATCTGCTTCCCGTGTAGGCAGGCATGGGCATCACCATCACCGGAACTCCCGCATCTACGAGGCATTTTTCTCCCATGATGGCGTCAACAGTCCTGTTGAAACTGAACACATATTCAAGGGCAGCGCCGTCGCTCAATGTTTTATCCTAGATATTGATCAGCTTTCCCGCCTGGGCCATTGCTTCGACGATGGCGTACATGTTTGTTACATTTCCCACGGCAAGCTTGTCTTTAAGATTGTAGAAATCAAGGCAGGTGCCGCAGCTTGAGATGATGCAGCCTTTTTCTTCCAGGCTTTTCAGATCCTTGATGGCAGCGGAACCTTCCGTGCTCAATGTAACTCCCGAATTGAAGAAGAGGATCATCTCGGGCGGTGGATCAAGTTCCGTCAATGAATACACAAAACTCTTGATCAGAATAGCGCCGAGTTCTTCGTTGCCCGTACCCATTGTATTCTTTCCGATTGCCAGAACCAGGCCGCTCCTCTCTTCCTTCCGGCCTGTATTCCCTTCCCGCGCCGTGAGGATGACCAGTATGTTTCCGTCGCTCTGTTTTTCAAAGCTGAAGGCCGAGCCTGAGCCTTTGGCCATCTTTTCAAGGTTCTGCCGGGCGATGTCGTTATCTACCAGGATGCGCACCGTTTCTCCGGCAGCGCATGAACGGAGCGCCTTCTTCGCCTCAATTACCGGGATGGGGCAGGGTTTCCCTGTTGCGTTAATGGTTTCCATAAATCCTTCTCCTTTACAGTAATATTACCGGACAGTTTCCCCTGTCCGTAACTTCTCCGATGATCGCCGCATCGGGATCATCCGCTTTTATGAGATCGCAGAGTTCCTGCGCCTTTTTCATATCTACCGAAACAAGGAGCCCTCCGGATGTCTGGGGATCAAAGCAGATCTCCTGCACGGCTTCCGCCACGCCCTCTGTTTCCGCCCTGCCCGCCATGTGATTCCGGTTCCGCTGGGCGCCCGCTGTAGTATAGAAGGCTTCCGCATACTCAATAGCTCCGGGGAGAAGGGGGAGGGCGCCCGACTCGATAAGTATGCTGTGCGCGTCAGCGGCCATTTCCGCCGCGTGGGAGAGAAGCCCGAAGCCTGTAACGTCCGTGCAGGCATGAACCGGTTTTTCCGCGGCCCTGTTCATCGCGGTGATTTTTTCGGCCGCGTAACGGTTAAGTCTCTCCATCGAAGAGACGGCCTTCTTTACGAACGCCTCATCCGCCTTCCCGGCCCTCATGGCAGACATTACAAGGCCTATGCCCAGGGCCTTGGTGAGGATGAGTGCGTCGCCTGTCCTGCAGGCATTGTTGCGCAGTACCAGTTCCTCTTTGGCGATCCCGGTAAGGGCAAGCCCGTACTTTATTTCATGATCGTATATCGAGTGTCCCCCCGCAAGAACCGCGCCGGCTTCCAGAATCTTTTCCGCTCCGCCGCGAAGGATCTCCGCAAGGATTTCCTTGCCCATTTTTTCCGGAAAGCAAACCATGTTGAGTGCAAAGAGGGGACTTGCGCCCATTGCGTAGATGTCGCTCAATGCGTTTGCCGCGGCGATCTTTCCAAAGAGAAAAGGATCGTTCACCATGGGAGGAAAAAAATCCACCGTGGAAACCAGTACCGTATTTTCGGCAATGCGGTACACCGCAGCATCTTCGTTGCCGCCGAACCCCGCGATGAGGGCCGGATCGTTCTTCAGCCTGAGAGCCGAAAGGAGAGAGGCTAGGGCGTTCGCTTCAATCTTGGCCCCGCATCCCCCCGAGGTACAGCTTGACAGAAGCGATTGCGCCGGGGATTCGCTCCCGCCGTTTTTTACAGGTGAATAATTTGACAGTTCCATTGACACATAGTATAGTCAAATTCAGGATTAAGACAAGGATTGTAATTTGAGAGAAAGCGCTGTTGACGCTATTTTGATGGCCTCAGGTTTTTCGCAGCGGTTCGGCGGGGAGAATAAACTGCTTGTTCCCTTCCGGGGGAAGCCCTTGGTCAGACATACTCTTGAATTGGCCTGCGGCATTAATCGCATCAAAAATGTTATTCTTGTTACCTCGTTTGATGAGGTCGCCTGTGAAGCCCTGAAACTTTCGCATTTACGGAGCATAAAAATTATTCGCAACGATCATCCTGAAAGGGGACAGCGGGAATCCGTGCGGCTCGGAGTGGAGGCTTCCTCCGCGGACTGGTATCTGTTCTTCCCCTGTGACCAGCCTCTGCTGGATGCGGAAACGGTAACGCGGATCATCGGGGCGGCTAAAACCGAAGGGCAGATCATTCAGCCTTTTTTCCGGAGGGGCGCCATGCAGCGCAGCGGGAATCCGGTTTTGTTTTCCGCGTCTTTCCGTGAAGAATTGTTGTCCCTGCGGGAAGGGGAGCATCCCCGGGACATAAAGGCCATGCATCCTGAGGCGGTGTATTTCGTTGAAGTAGAAAATGAAACGGCGCTTCTCGATGCCGATGATCCTGAAACGCTTTTGAAACTGGAAGGGCTCGGTTGATGGCGGCAGTAAGCCTGATCGTTAACGGGAACGAAGTTCAGGGTGAGGAAGACCGCAGTCTTCTCGATTTCCTCCGTTACGATCTTCATTTGACCGCCGCAAAAAACGGCTGCGCTTCGGGAGCCTGCGGAGCGTGTACCGTCCTGCTTGACGGGAAGGCCGTGCGTTCATGCGTATTGAAATTGGGAAAATGTGCGGGAAAGAAAGTTGTCAGCCCTGAAGGTTTGAATACACGGGAAAAGGAAGTGTATGCCTTTGCCTTTGCCGAAGCCGGAGCGGTGCAGTGCGGCTACTGTATCCCCGGCATGGTGATGGCGGCCAAGGCTCTCCTTGATGCAAACCCCGATCCGGATGAAGAAGAGATCCGCAGGGCGGTAAGGCCGAACATCTGCCGCTGTACAGGTTATGTAAAGATCGTCAGGGCAATACTCCTGGCCGCGGAATTTTTGCGGAACGGCAGGCCTGTTCCAAAAAAGAATTTCAGCGGCAGGCTGGGAGAAAAGTTCCACCGTATCGACGCGGAAACAAAAACGCTGGGAAAGGGAAAGTACGCGGACGATCTTTTCTTTGACAACATGCTTCATGCCTCCGCATTGCGGGCCGCCCATCCCCGTGCAAGGATTTTGAAAATTGATACGGCGGAAGCCCTGGCTCATCCGGATTGTGCTGCGATCTTTACCGCGGCCGATGTTCCGGGCAATATCAAGATAGGTCATCTCGCTTTTATTTCCGATTATGATGTGATGATCGGTGAAGGCGGGATCACCCGTTTTGTGGGAGACGCCGTAGCGCTTGTGGTATGCACGAAGAAGGAGAGTCTTGAAAAGGTAAAGGCCCTCATCCGTGTAGACTACGAAGTTCTGGAACCGCTTCTCAGTCCCGCGTCCGCAATGGCGGAAGGAGCGCCTCTGATCCACAACAGGGAACGCAACATACTGGCCCATGAACATCTTGTCCGCGGGGACGCGGAAAAGGCCATCGCGGAATCAAAGTATGTTGTAACTAGACATTTTTCAACACCCTTTACGGAACATGCGTTCATGGAAAGCGAATGTGCCGTCGCCCTTCCCGACGGAGATGATAAACTCATTCTCTATTCCGGCGGACAGAGTGTCTACGATGAACGGCGGGAATGTTCCCGTATGCTCGGCATTAAGCCGGAACAGATCAGGGTAAGGGGACAGCTTGTCGGCGGCGGTTTCGGAGGCAAGGAGGACATGAGCGTTCAGCATCATGCCTGTCTTGCCGCATGGCTTCTCAAAAAACCGGTAAAGGTTTGTCTGAGCAGGGAAGAGAGTATCGCCGTTCATCCCAAACGCCACGCCATGGAGATGGATTTTACGCTGGGCTGTGATGAAGAGGGAAGGCTCACCGGAATGAAGGCGGTGATCGTTTCCGATACCGGGGCTTATGCGAGTCTTGGCGGGCCTGTGCTCCAGCGGGCCTGCACCCATGCGGCAGGGCCCTACAATTTTCAGAACATTGATATAGAAGGAACCGCGGTCTATACCAACAATATTCCCGCGGGGGCCTTCCGCGGTTTCGGAGTAAGCCAGTCCTGCTTTGCCATGGAGAGCTGCCTCAATCTCCTTGCGGAAATGGCCGGCCTTAGCCCATGGGAAATCCGTTACCGCAACGCGATACATCCCGGAGAAACACTCCCCAACGGACAGATTGCCGGGGATGATACGGAGCTTGAGGCATGCCTTCTTGCGTTAAAAGAGAAATTTGAAGAGGCGGCGAAAACCGGGAAGACCGCGGGCATTGCCTGCGCCATGAAGAACTCAGGCCTCGGTGTGGGACTTCCCGATACGGGCCGCTGCATCATCTCGGTTGAAAAGGGAAAGCTTCATATCAGAACCAGCGCCGCCTGTATCGGCCAGGGGCTTGCGACGGTAGTTTTGCAGATCGCATGCGAGACCACGGGCCTTCCCCCCGGCGCTTTTACGGTTGAAGCTCCCGACACGGAACGTACTCCCGATTCAGGCACCACCACCGCTTCCCGGCAGACTCTCTTTACCGGGGAGGCATTGCATCAGGCCGCATTGAAACTCAGGGCCGCCATGGATGAAGCGCATGGCAGCCTCGCGTCCCTTGAAGGTAAGGAATTTTACGGCGAGTATCTGGGCCTGACCGATCCCATGGGTTCCGGCAAGATGAATCCGGTAAGCCATGTGGCCTACGGTTATTCCGCCGTGATGGCGATCCTTGACAGCGAAGGCAGGGTCGACAGTATCACTGCGGCCTACGACATAGGGACCGTGGTAAACCCTCTGTCCGCAGAAGGGCAGATCGAAGGCGGCCTCCTCATGGGGATGGGTTATGCCCTTACCGAGGACTTCCCCCTGGAGGGAGGCCGGCCCCTGCGGAAATACGGCGCCCTGGGTCTCCTCCGTTCCGACGCAGCGCCCCCCATGGAGATCATCTTTGTAAAGCCGCGGCATCCTTCTTCACTGGCTTTCGGAGCCAAGGGAGTAGGGGAGCTTGCCGCCATTCCTGTGTGTCCTGCGATAGGCGGCGCATATCTTGCAAGAGACGGAGTTCTCCGGGACAAGCTTCCCATGAGGGGAACCCCATACCATCCTTAAATTTTTTGACGGATATGTTATACTTGTAACATGAGTGAAATCATGAGACCGATCCCCTTCCCGGATCTCCTCCGGCGGGTTGAAGGGGAGTACAAGAATCACAATTCAATCTTTGGTATCGGCAGTGATAAATTCTACCGGGGCGGCGGGAATTTCAGAATCTTCGGGCAAACCCTTGCTTCTCCGATAGGGCCTGCGGCAGGGCCCCATTCACAGCTTGCCCAGAACATCGCCGCCGCCTATCTTTCCGGCGCCCGCTTCATGGAACTCAAAACCGTACAGACAATGGACGGCGCAGATATGCGCAAGGCCATCAGCCGGCCCTGCATCAATGCGATGGACTCAGGCTACAATGTCGAATGGTCTACGGAACTGACCGTAGAGGAGGCGCTTGCCGAATACATCAAGGCATGGTTTCTCTGTCATGTGCTGGCGCGGGAATACGGCCTTGCCGAACAGCGGGACTTTATGTTCAACATGAGCGTTGGCTACAGCTTTGAAGGGATCACATCGCCGAAGATTGACGCTTTTATTGAAGGCCTTAAAGACGCTTCAGGAACGGGGGCCTGGGCTTCCTGTTACTCATGGATTGAAAACAATACCGGCGCGTTTAGACATTTTTCAAAAACGGATCTCCAATCCGTTTCTCCTTCAGTTTCTCCGGGCATTACCCTTTCAACACTGCACGGCTGTCCCCGTGAAGAGATTGAAAAGATAGCCTCTTATCTTATTGAAGAAAAGAAACTCAACACCTACATTAAGTGTAATCCTACTCTGCTGGGATACGAGACGGCCCGCCGTCTTCTGGACGAAATGTCTTATGGTTTTGTTTCTTTTGACGATCATCATTTTAAAAACGATCTTCAGTTTGATGATGCGGCCGGTATGATCCGCCGTCTGCTTGATAAGGCAAAGAAAAACAATTTGATCTTCGGCGTAAAGCTTACCAATACTTTTCCGGTAGAGATAAAACAAAATGAACTTCCGGGAAATGAAATGTATATGTCAGGCCGTTCCCTCTTTCCCCTTTCCATAAATGTCGCGAAAAAACTTGCCGGAGTTTTTGGAGATGAACTTCCCGTTTCCTATTCGGGCGGCGCCGATGCCTTCAACCTGAAGGATATTCTTTCCTCGGGTATCGCGCCGGTAACAGTTGCCACCACCCTGCTCAAACCGGGAGGCTATGAACGCTTCAAACAGCTTGCCCTGATTGCCCAGGGAACAGAAACCGGGAAAGGCGTTAAGACGGAAGCCCTCAATGAATTGGCCGCCCGGATAAGCGGAATGAAGCGTTACCGCCGGGAATACCGGCAGGGTTCTTCGCGGAAAACAAATTCACAATTGCCTCTCTTTGACTGCGCCAAGGCTCCCTGCAGAAGGGGAGGCTGTCCGATTCATCAGAAGATACCGGAATACCTTGACCGTCTTTCAAAACGCGACTACAGGGGAGCTTACGAAATCATTCTTGCCGAAAATACCGCTCCCGCGATCCTCGGCGCAATCTGCGATCACCAGTGTCAATTTTACTGTACGCGCGTGGACTATGATGATTCCCTTGCAATCCGTGAGGCCAAACGCGTTGCCTGCGAAAAAGCGGGGGGTGAATATATCGCCTCAATGAAAACACCCCCCTTGAAAACTTCCGAATCCGCCGGAGTCATCGGCGCCGGGCCCGCGGGTATTGCGGCCGCAATCTTTTTGAGACGGAACGGGGTGCCGGTTACGGTTTATGAAAAACGGGAGAGACCCTACGGCATCGTGGAATATGTGATTCCCTCATTCAGAATCCCCGAATCTTCGATTAAACAGGATCTTGCCCTTGCGGAAAAGGCCGGTGTGGAATTTAAATTCGCTGCGGAGATAGACTCTATAGAAGAATTGCGGAAACATCACCGCTTTGTGATTATTGCGACAGGAGCATGGCTTCCCGGCGACATAAAACTTGAAGGCGCAGTTGATGCGCTTGCCTTTCTTGAAGATTCAAAACGCTCTTCTCTCAATCTTGATCTGGGAAGGGAAGTAGTTGTCATCGGCGGAGGAGACGTTGCCATGGACTGCGCCAGGGCGGCAAAACGGAACAGGGGAGTTGAAAAAGTTTCTATCGTATACCGGAGAACCCGTGAATTCATGCCTGCCCAAATCGAAGAGATTGAAGGCGCTCTCGAGGACGGAGTTGAATTTCTGGAATTGCTGGCCCCCCTCTCATATACAGGCGCCACCCTTGTCTGTGAACAAATGGTTCTGGGAGATTACGATGAGGGAGGCCGCAGGAGCGTTAAGGCTTCGGACTTGAGAAAAGAGATCCGTACAGACAGGGTGATAAGCGCGGTGGGAGCGCGGGTCGATACCGGCATCTTTACCCGGAATGGAATTGAGCTTAATTCAAAGGGCATGCCCCTGGTGAATAAATACTGTGCATGCAGCCTTAAAGATGTGTACATAGCCGGTGACTGCAAGGCAGGCAGCTCCACGGTGGTAAAAGCAATCAAGGACGCCAAAAGGGTAAGCAAGGATATCCTTGGAAAACTTTCCCTCGAAATTGATTTTATTGACGATCATGAGTTCTTCTCAGATCGGATGGAGAGCATACCGGAGATCTACGCAAAGAAGGGAGTGCTTGCCGGGGGAAGCGGTAAAACGGAAATAGAAAAAGATGCAGGCCGCTGTCTTTCATGCAGCCGTATCTGTGAAATCTGTGTCGATGTCTGTCCCAACCGGGCAAACGTAATGATAAGCGATGCGGAACCGGGAAGCGTCGAAGGAATTCATCAGATCCTTCACATCGACCGCATGTGTAACGAATGCGGCAACTGCGCCACCTTCTGTCCCCATGCCGGATCGCCCTACCGGGAAAAACTTACGATCTTCAGCAACGGTGAAGATTTTATGGACAGTGCCAATCCCGGTTTCTTTTCCTTCGGGGACGGTTCCTGGCGTGTGCGCCTGCAGGACAAGACGAACTTCACCTGGCGCAGGGAAGAAAACACTCTTCCGGAAAAATATGCTGCCGTGATCAATTTGATCGAAGGCAAATACAGTTACTTGTTGAGGTAGATATGATTTTAATTATTAACGGCCGCCTTGTAACCCGCGATCCTTCGATGCCCTTTATTGAAAAGGGCGCCGTAGCCATTGAGGGCAAACTCATTGCCGATCTGGGCGAGAGCGCCGCGCTTGAGTCAAGATACCCCGGCGCGGAACGCATCGACGCCCGGGGCCGCATCGTGATGCCCGGCTTCATCAATACCCACATGCACTACTACAGCACCTTTGCCCGCGGCATGAACCTTGGAACCAGGCCCGCTACGACTTTCGGCGAAATTCTCTCCGGTCTCTGGTGGCGGCTTGACAAGGAACTCGGAATGGACGACGTGTACTACAGCGCAGTCGGCCCCATGATCGACGGGATACATTCCGGCGTTACATCGGTAATCGATCATCATGCAAGCCCCTTTGCCGTCCGGGGGAGCCTCTTCAGGATTGCGGAAGCCGCGGAAATGTTCGGTATACGGAGTAACCTCTGCTATGAAGTTTCCGACCGGGACGGACCTGAAATTGCCGCTGAGGGTATTGCGGAGAATATGGAATTTGCAAAACACTGCGCGTCAAAAAATGACGACATGCTAAAGTCCCTGTTCGGCATGCATGCTCAGATGACCATCGGCGAAAAGACGATGAAACAGTGCGTCGAAGCCGCCGCCTCTTGCGGAATCGGTTTTCATATTCATGCGGCGGAAGGAATTGAGGATCAGATCGACGCCGTGGGCAAATACGGCATGCGGGTAATTGAGAGGCTCCATACATGCGGACTGCTTTCCAAAAAGTCGCTGGCCGTTCATTGTGTTCACATAACGGAAGAAGAGATGGATCTCCTGAAGGAAAGCAATGTTGCGGTGATTCACAATCCCCAATCCAATATGGGAAATGCCGTCGGCCTTTCTCCTGTATTGACCATGATCAAGAAAGGGATACTCATGGGACTTGGAACCGACGGTTACAGTTCCGACATGACCGAGTCCCTGAAGACGGCGGCAATTCTCCATAAACACGGAGCCGGCATTCCCTCTGTTGCCTGGGCGGAACCTCATCTCATGCTTTTTGAAAACAACAAAACAATCATGGAACGTTTCATCAAAGGCAAACTCGGCGCCTTAAAGAAAGATCACTATGCGGATATCATCATCGTGGATTACAAAGCGCCTACGCCCCTGAACGAAAACACGATCAACAGCCACATCCTCTTTGGTTTTTCGGGCCGTCATGTGGATACCACGATTATCAACGGCAGAATAATTATGGAAGAGCGGGTACTTAAAAACATTGATGAAGAGGCTTTGTTCGCCCGCTCAAGGGAACATGCCCAAAAACTATGGGAACGGATTTGAATTCCAAAAGACTCATGCCCGTATTGATAAAGGGGGCGGGGGATCTCGCTTCCGGCACGGCCCTGCGTCTCCGCCACGCCGGTTTCGATATCGTGATGACCGAAGTTGAAAAGCCGCTTGCGGTGCGCAGGAGCGTCTGTTTTTCCGAAGCGGTCTACCAAAACCATACGCAGGTCGAAGATTGTGAAGCGCTGCTGGCCGCAAACGCGGAAGAGGCCTTACGCGTTTCGGGAGAAGGAAAAATCGCCGTCCTTGTCGATCCTCAATGCAGGTGCAGGGATCAATTAAAGGCCCCGGTACTGATTGATGCGATCATGGCAAAACGCAATACCGGCACTTCCCGTAACGATGCCCGCAGCGTTATTACGCTGGGGCCGGGCTTTAATGCGGGAACGGACTGTCATGCCGTCATAGAAACCATGCGGGGACATACACTCGGCCGGGTCATTACCAAAGGCGGCGCCCTTCCCAATACCGGCGTCCCCGGCGAGATTGGCGGTTACAGCGTCGAACGGCTTCTCCGCTCTCCTGCCGCGGGGATCTTCAGGGCGCTGGTTTCAATCGGGGATACGGTACAGGCCGGGGATACGGTTGCGGAAGTTTCAGGACTCCCCATACAGGCCGGCATTGACGGTGTAGTTCGGGGAATCCTTCCTTCCGGAATTGAAGTTTTTATGGGGATGAAGGCCGGGGATATCGATCCCCGCTGCAAGCGGGAACACTGCTTCACCGTTTCCGACAAGGCGCTTGCCGTTGCCGGCGGTGTGCTGGAAGCAATACTTTACTTCTCGTGATGCCCCGTGGGACTGTGTTTACAGCCCATGCCTGAAACTGTGGAGCCGCAATAGATACATTTGTTGGCTCCGTGTCCGTGGATATGTACCCTGGTAGGGGTTTGGAGACAGCCGGTTCCGTAGGATGATGAACCACAGTAGATGCATCGTTTTTCATCATTATTATGCTGATGCAGCCCGTTGAGACTTTTGGAACAGCCGGGCCCGTAGGATGACGAACCGCAGTGTACGCATTTTGTTGCCATATATTTCTCCCTTACCATGATCATCGGCTTTTTTCAGCGTTTTTTTATAGACAAGAACGGCGGTATTACCTAAAATAGCGGCATTATGGAAAAAAACCTGGAAAAGATACGGAATTTTTTCAAAGCTGACCGCTGGGCTTCCGGCGCGGGGATCGTCATCGACTCGGCAGACGATGAAACGGTGCAGTGCAGCATGGAGATTCGGGACATTCACCGGAACGCGGGCGGCGCGGTTCAGGGCGGGGCAATCTTTACCCTGGCCGACCTTGCCTTTGCCGTCCACTGTAACCTTGAACTGGCCTCCGGGGAGGATCGCGGCATCACCGTGGGGCAGTCCTGCAGCATCTCTTTTTTGAAGAGCAGCCGGGGGACACGCCTCATAGCCCGCTCCCGCTGCCTTTCGCGGGGGAAGAGTATATCGGTTTATCGCATCAGCATTAGCGATGATCTGGGGGCTCCAATCGCGGAGATGATTGGTAACAGTTTCAGTACGGTAAAAAAAGACCGGGGACCTGCACAGAACTAACATGACTTGTGGTCATGTGTTCCTTATGCAAAAAAGTCCTTGACAAAAGCTCTCAAAGATCATATAGTATATTAAACCTATTGTTTTAATAGGAAAAAACCGAAAGGAGAATAGTATGTCCGAAAAACAGTATCAATTTGAAACCATCCAGGTTCATGCCGGGCAGGAGAAACCGGATCCGGCCACCGACGCAAGGGCCGTGCCCATCTATCAAACCACGTCCTATGTATTCCCCAGTTCAGCCTCGGCAGCGGGCCGTTTTGCCCTTAGCGAGACGGGGAATATCTATACCAGGATCATGAACCCCACCTGGGATGTCTTTGAAAAGCGGATTGCCGCTCTGGAAGGGGGCGTTGCCGCTCTTGCCGTCTCCTCGGGAGCCGCCGCTATCACCTATGCGATTCAGAACATAACCCGTTCCGGGGATCACATTGTCTCCGACAACCAGCTCTACGGAGGGACCTATAATCTCTTTGCCAATACCTTCAGGGACATGGGGGTAGAGGTGAGTTTCATTGACGGAAGCAATCCGGCCAATTTTGAAAAGGCCATCAAACCCAATACAAAGGCTCTGTTCTTTGAAACCGTGGGGAATCCCAACGCGAGTATAGTCGATGTAAAGGCGGTTGCCGATATTGCCCACAGGCACGGCATTCCCGCCATCGTAGACAGCACTTTTGCCACTCCCTATTTGCTCAAGCCCATTGATTACGGCGTTGATATTGTCGTCCATTCGGCAACAAAGTTTATCGGCGGCCATGGCACCAGTATTGGCGGCGTTATAGTGGACGGGGGTAAATTCGACTGGGCCGCCAATGACAAATTCCCCGGCCTCTCCAAACCCAATTCAAGCTATCACGGTGTTGTCTTTACCCAGGCCGTGGGGAACCTTGCATACATCATCAAGGCCCGGGTCACGCTGCTCCGGGACACCGGCTCCGCGCTTTCGCCTTTCAATGCCTTCCTCTTCCTCCAGGGTCTGGAAACCCTTTCGCTCAGGGTGGAACGGCATACGGAAAACACGCTCAAGGTTGTGGAATTTCTTACAAAGCATCCCCAGGTGGAAAAGGTGAACCATCCCGCTCTTTCTTCCCACCGGGATCATGAGCTTTTCAAGAAGTACTTCCCCAAAGGCGGAGCGTCAATCTTTACCTTCGAGCTGAAGGGGGACGCGGAAAAGGCCAAGCGCTTTACCGAAAAACTCAAACTCTTCTCGCTTCTGGCGAATGTCGCCGATGTAAAATCCCTTGTGATTCATCCTGCCTCTACCACCCATTCCCAGATGAGCGAAACCGAACTTCTCGAATCGGGGATCAAACCGAATACGGTACGGCTTTCAATCGGAATAGAACATATTGATGATATACTTGCCGACCTCGAACAGGGCTTCGAAGCGGTAAAGTAAGTTTAATGAAGATGCCCGGGACAAGCTCCCGGGTATGAAGGCCGTGCGAATCACGGACGACGCAAACCGCGAACCTGAAAAACCGCTCTTTTCTTTTACCAGGCTTGTTCCGAACCAAACCCGGGTTTGGAACAGGCTTGTTTAATTGTCCCGTCATTTACTTTTCGTGAGGAATGGTGGTAGAATCGTATTATGGCGGCACGGTATATAAAATTCAGGAATTTATCCGGAAAAATTTGCTTATGCTTAGCCGCCGGATTCCTTGTATGCGCCGCGGGCTGCAGGATGGAAGCAAAGCCTGCGTCCCGGCAGGCGCCTTATCCTGCGGGGGGAGTTCACCCGGCGGAGTATCCTGTTTATACTTCCTTCCGGACTGTACCCGGCGTAACAGAGGATGAGATTGCCGCCCTTGAAGCCCTGCAGGAACGAAAAGACGCATTCGTCTATGGAATGAATCTGAGTACGGAGACCTTTTTTGACGAAAACGGCGAGATCCGGGGATACACGGCCCTGTTTTGCGACTGGTTAACGGAACTTTTCGGGATTCGCTTTGAGCCTGCCGTTTATGAGTGGGGTGATTTGATTGACGGACTGGAATCGGGCGAGATTGATTTTTCCGGCGAATTGACAGCCACAGAGGATCGCCTGAAGATCTATTTTATGACCGATGCCATTGCCGAACGTTCAATTAAGTTTATGCGGATTGTGGGGAGCGAAGACTTATCCGATATAGCCAAAAGACGCCCCCTGCGTTATGCGTTCCTGGAGGGCACAACCACGCCCGGTCTTGTTTTGTCCCATATCAGCGGCCATATTGAAACTGTCCTTATTAAAGATTATGGCACAGCATATTCCATGCTGAAAAATGATGAAATAGACGCCTTTTTTGACGAAGGCATTGCGGAGGCCGCTTTCGATGTTTACGGGGATGTAAAGGCGGAAGAATTTTTCCCGCTGATCTATGGGCAGGTTTCCCTTGCAAGCCAAAACCCGTTGCTGGAACCGGTAATCTCCATCGTTCAAAAGGCGCTTCAGAACGACGGCATGTACTATTTGATTGAATTGTATAACGCCGGGCAGCAGGAATACATAAGGCACAAATTTTCGCTGCAGTTGAACAAAGAGGAACACTTATACATACATGAGCATATCAACGGCGGAAATGCCGTGCCGGTATTGTTTGAATACGACACCTATCCTGTCAGTTTCTACAACAGCCAGGAAAAGCAGTGGCAGGGCATTGCCATTGATGTAATAAAGGAAATTGAAAACATCACGGGCCTGTCTTTTACGCGTTTTAATGACGGCATTACCGAATGGCCGGAACTTCTTGATATGCTTGAAACCGGTAAAGCTTCCATGATTACAGAACTGATCCGTTCGGCAGAACGGGAGAACCGTTTCCTCTGGACGGATGAATCATATCAGACCGATTATTACGCGCTTCTGTCCAAATCCGATTTTCCGGATCTTAAAATCAATGAGGTTCTCTATAACAGGGTAGGGCTCATTCGGGACGCGGCCTACACTGAATTGTTCCGCAGCTGGTTTCCGGATCACACGGACACGGTAGAATACCGCAACACGGATGAGGCCTTTACCGCACTGGAAAACGGTGAGGTGAGTCTCGTTATGGCAACGCGGAATTTGCTTCTCAGCATCACAAATTACAGTGAACGGGCAGGCTACAAGGCAAATATCGTATTCAACCGGTCTTTTGATTCCCTGTTCGGCTTTAATATCAACGAAACCCAACTGCGCTCCATTGTTGATAAAGCATTGCGCATGATTGATACAAACAGTATCGCCGAACGCTGGACGCGCAAAACTTTTGACTACCGTGTCAAACTGGAGCGGCAGCGGATGCCCTGGATCATCGGGGTTTCCGGTCTCCTGTTTTGCGTTTTTGTCCTTCTGGTTGTTATGTTCTACCGGAACCGTCAGGAAGGCAAGCGGCTTGAGAAGATCGTGCAGGATCGTACCGCAAAGCTTGTCAGGCAGGACGAACTTTTGTATGCCGTAAACGCCGCCGCTGCAATTCTGCTTGCCTCCGGTACAGGGGAATTGAAAAACGCCATTGACGGCGGAATTGAGCAGATTGCGCACAGTGTGAATGTTGACCGAATAAATGTATGGCAGAATAATCTAAAAGATGACGGACGGCTCTATTACACCTGTGTCTATGAATGGAGGAACGAAGGCACGCCGGTGTACTCAGGCGGGAAGATGGATTTTTCGTATCAGGATACGCTTCCCCAATGGGAAGAAATGCTTGCCAGCGGGTGGAGCATAAACGGTCCGATCAGCAGTTTTCAGGAAGCGGAACGCGCCGCGCTGAAACCATACTACATCAAATCCATTCTGGCCGTTCCTGTATTCCTGAAGAGTGTCTTTTGGGGTTTTACCAGTTTCGATGATTGCCGTATGGAGCGCAGTTTTCCGAAAGAGGAGGAAAACATCCTGAGATCGGCGAGTCTTCTCATTGTGAATGCCATATTGCGAAATGAAATGGCGCAGAATGTCCGGAATGCCCTGAAGGCTGCCGAAGCCGCCAGTCGTGCAAAAGGCGATTTTCTGGCGAACATGAGTCACGAGATCCGCACACCGATGAATGCCATCATCGGTATGACCACCATAGGTAAAGCGGCCTCCGATATAGAACGGAAAAATTACTCTCTTACAAAAATCGGGGATGCTTCAAATCATCTTCTGGGCATTATCAACGATATATTGGATATGTCAAAAATAGAGGCAAATAAATTTGAGCTTTCCCCCGCGGAGTTCAACTTTGAAAAGATGCTCCAGCGGGTAGTTAATGTTATTACCTTCCGGGTGGGAGAGAAAGAGCAAAGTCTTACCGTACATATCGACGGGGCAATTCCCCATACCCTGATTGGAGACGACCAGCGGCTGGCCCAGGTGATTACCAATCTTTTGAGTAACGCGGTAAAATTTACGCCGGATCACGGTTCCATCACGCTGGATGCTGATTTTGTGAAAGAGGAAAACGGTCTCTGTTCCATTCAGGTCAAAGTAAAAGATACCGGCATAGGCATCAGCAAAGAACAGCAGTCCAATCTCTTTCATTCCTTCCAGCAGGCCGAAAGCAGCACCACCCGCAAATTCGGCGGAACGGGACTGGGACTGGCAATTTCAAAACGTATCGTAGAGATGATGGGTGGAAAAATATGGATCGAATCCGAACTGGGTAAAGGCTCAACCTTTGTATTTATAGTACAGGTCCGCCGCGGCAGGGAAGAAAAACGGAGTCTTTTAAGCCCGAACATGAACTGGAAAAATATCCGTATCCTGGTGGTTGATGATGATTCTGAAACACGGAATTATTTTGCCGAGATTGCCCAGTCTTTCAATATTTACTGCGATACTGCCTCAGGCGGAGACGAAGCCGTTTCGCTTATCGAACAGAAGGGCGCCTATGATATCTATTTTGTTGACTGGAAGATGCCCGGCATGAACGGTATGGAACTAACCCATAAGATAAAAGAGAGTAATCCTGATAATTCCGTTGTAATTATGATCTCTGCAACGGAATGGAGTGTAATTGAGGCGGAGGCAAAGGCCGCTGGGGTTGACAAGTTCCTGCCCAAACCTCTTTTCCCTTCCTCCGTAGCCGATGTGATTAACGAATGTTTGGGAGTGGACAGTCTCCCCGCCGAGAAAACACAGCCGCAAATAGACGGCATCTTTGAAGGATACCATTTATTGTTGGCTGAGGATGTTGAAATTAACCGGGAAATTATACAAACGATTTTGGAACCGACCCGCCTGACCTTTGACTGTGCGGAAAACGGCATAGAGGCGCTGCGGATGTTCAGTGAAGCGCCCGGGAAATATGATATGATCTTTATGGATGTGCAGATGCCCGAAATGGATGGCTATGAAGCCACACGGAAAATCCGGGCCCTTGATATCCCTAAAGCAAAACAAATCCCCATCATTGCCATGACCGCCAATGTGTTCCGGGAGGATATCGACAGATGCTTTGAGGCCGGAATGAACGGTCATGTGGGTAAGCCGCTGGATTTTGATGATGTATTATCAGTTCTGCATAAATATCTGAAAAACAATTGACGGAAAAAATGATATACAATATACTATCACAATGAAAGAAATGATTTACCGTGCGATTGGTAAAACGGACATGTCTGCCAGTGTCATAGGCCTTGGCGCGGAGCATCTTGACGGGAAACCTTACGAAACAGCGGACGAAGTTATCGGCGTTGCCATGGAACACGGCATCAACATCATGGATCTCTTTATGCCCGGTGAAACCGTGCGCAGCAACATAGGACGCGCTCTCAGGGGAAAACGGGACAAAATGCTCATTCAGGGGCATATCTGTTCCACCGATATCAACGAACAGTACGACAGAAGCCGGGATCTCAAAACCATACGGAAATATTTTGAAAACCTTCTTCGCTGCCTCGACACGGATTATATCGACTTCGGCATGCTGTTTTTTATCGACAGCGAAAAAGATTACTCCGAAGCCCTTGAAGGAGACGCCCTGCGCTATGCTCTGGAACTGAAAGAGAAAGGCGTCATCAGAGCCATAGGGGCAAGTTCCCACAACCCGCTTGTCGCACGGCGGGTAGTGGAAACCGGTGTTGTTGACCTCCTCATGTTCAGCATAAATCCTGCTTTTGATATGGCCCCAAGCGGAATTGATGTACTTGACTATCTTGGAGAGGCGGCGATTGATTATGAAAAGAACATTGATTCAGGCCGTGCCGCCCTGTACCGTCTCTGCGAGCAGAAAGGCGTGGCCATCACGGTGATGAAGACACTCGGCGCAGGGAAGCTCCTCTCTCCAAAATACACCCCCTTTGCAAAGCCTCTTACGGTTTCGCAGTGTATTCACTATGCGCTCACGAGGCCTGCGGTGGTCAGCGCTCTTGTGGGTTACTCAAACCGCCGGGAAGTGCTGGAAGCGCTGCAGTACCTTGATGCGGACGAAGCGGATAAGGATTACAGCGCCGTCATCGACAAGTACCAGGGCGATTTCAGGGGTAACTGCGTATACTGCAATCACTGTCTCCCCTGTCCTTCCGGCATCAACATCGCGGAAGTAAATAAATACTTTGACATCGCCGTTCTTGATGAGGCAAACATTCCGCCGGGCGTTCATGCTCATTACAGGGCCCTGGAAAAACACGGCGCCGACTGTATCTCCTGCGGAAGCTGCGAAGAGAGATGTCCCTTCTCGGTGCCGGTTGTAAAGAACATGGAACAGGCGAAAATGCTTTTCGGTTTTTAGCCGGGTAGAAAGAATCCAAAAAAATGAGCCTCTTTCAAAACTTCAGTTTTGCAGGAAGCCCAAATGCTCTGCTGCCCGGATTCAGGTTTATCCGTGCAGAATAACGGCCAGATCATTGACGTTGGTACCGGTAGGCCCCGTTTTGATCAGGGCGTTTATCGCCTCAAGCCCGTGATACGCATCGTTGTTGTCAAGGATCTCCTGTAATTTAAGACCCTTTGCCCCAAGGCGTTCCACGGTTTTACCGTCCACAATACCGCCCGCCGCGTCGGTCGGACCGTCGGTGCCGTCGGAACCTACCGAAAAAATCAAAACGTTTTCCATACCGGCAATGCCTTCGGCCGCAGCCAGAACCAATTCCTGATTGCGCCCGCCCTTGCCATTGCCTTTAAGGTGAACCACCGTCTCGCCGCCAAGGATAAGGGCGCAGGGCCGCTTGAAACTGCGGGAATCGCGCCATATTCTCCGGGCCATTGCCGAAATAAGCCTTCCCGCCTCCCTTGCCTCGCAGTTCATGTCATCACAGAGTATGTACGGCGTATAGCCAAGCGCTTTGGCGATACCGGCAGCGCTTTGACAGAGGGTTCGCACACTGCCGGTAATTACCGATTCAACATTATCCAGAGTTTTGGGCGTTTCTTTTTCAAGATACGAACAAATCGTGCTGTTCAGTTTAAGCCCGTATTTTTTTACCACGTTCCGCGCGTCTTCCGCGGTGGAAAGGTCAGGCGCGGCAGGACCCGAAGCAATGGAATCAAGCCTGTCGCCGAGTACGTCGGAGAGCACCACGGTGAACACCTTTGCCGGGGCGCATATCCGGGCAAAGCGTCCGCCCTTTACCGAAGAAAGCCGCTTGCGTATCATGTTGATTTCGACAACATCCGCGCCACTTGAAAGCAGTTGCCTGTTTACATCGACAATATCTTCAAGAGTGATGCCGGGCAGAGGTTTTTCAAACAGGGCCGAACCGCCCCCCGATATAAGGAAAAGCAGCTCGTCACCCTCTTTAAGACTGCCGGCCAGTTCAATGGCCGCCTCTGCGCCGCGTATCGTGTTTTCATCGGACAGTGGATGACCCGCCTCAACAATCTCCAGACCGGGGATGGGCTTTTCCGCATGGCCGTATTTGGTAATCACAATCCCTTTTTTTATGCCCGTACCCAGTTCATCTTTTGCCGCCCGGGCCATAGTCCACGCCGCCTTGCCTATTGCCGCCAGGTAAATGTCCCCGGAAAACCTGTGATTTTTAAGCGCGTTACACACGGCGGCCCGGGGCAGGTTTTCCTCAATGGACTTGTCAATAATCGTTTGGGCGTCTTTATAAAGTTTTTCCATACTACCCTCCTCATAGTATTTTTTTAAGGGTAACGAAGTTCGCGGAAAAGTTATTCCTTTACATAGAGATCCACAGGAACAACTTCATTGAGATGTTCTTCCGGTTTTATTTCATGCCTGATACGCGAAAAAAGCCGGGCTGTTGCCTTTTCCGCCATCAGCGTTTTATAGATATTAACCGAAGGAATGTCGAAACCAAAATCAATTTTTGATTGGATGTTGTCGTATCCGATAATATCAGGAATGTCCTGACACAGCTGCCGTGCAATGCGTATTATTCTAAATGCGATAATATCGTTATAGGTAAAAATGGCGTCAAATTTTTTGCGGCAGTTTAGGGTGGTTTTTATTAGTGTATCCATTTTCTCATCAATAGTTATGCCGCAGGGAATGATAAGATCCTTTACCGGAATACCCGCCTCGTTCATGCCCTTAAGATAACCCTGCTTGCGTTCAAAGGCGCTGGATACATAATCCGGGCCGGAAAAC
>JAITES010000211.1 GCA_031281925.1 Treponema sp.
ATCCTGTTTGCTCATTGCAGGCCGGGGTTAAACCCTGTCGGCGCCATCCCTGGCGCCTTTTCCTCCCCTTGGTCGGCGGGTTTAACCCTTCAAACCCCGCCCTTTTCGTAGATGTTGCCCAGGGTGGATGACGGGGTTTGAACCCGCGACGGCCAGATCCACAATCTGGAACTCTACCACTGAGCTACATCCACCATATCATGAACGTACTTACTATGCTGAAAAAAAACAGTTTTGTCAACTGAGATTTTTCCCGGTCCGGCAAACTTAAACTTCCAAATTTAAGCCTCCAGGGCTCAATACTCCAAATTTATATTCCGATAATTGAAAAGAGGTATGGTATGAAAAGCGAATTTGAAGTTTTAGGGGATCGTTTATCAATCATCATTGAGAGAGAGGCCGGAACGCTCAAGAGAATCAGTCCCATTCAGTTCCTTATCCGGCAGGCGGTAGAGAACCATGAATGGGTAGATTTTGAAAAGTATATGGACGAAATAAACGCACTCAGTGCCGAATTTGAAGAACTTGAAGCGGAACGGGAAGAACTTCTTGAACAAACAATGGGAAATCTCCCCATAAACGGCGAAAAAAACCGTTTTTATGCACTCATTTCGACTTTTCCAGGAGAATTGAGGAACCGTCTCGCCGATACCTACCGGGATCTTAAGCAGGAAGCCTTGCGGATTCGTCTTTTCAACGAATCTTTTGCCCGTTATCTGACGGAAGCCAGGGCTTTGGCGGAGGCTTTTCTTGAGGCGGCTTTTCCGGAACGCTGGGGAAAGCTCTATTCCCGGCAGGGAAAGGCGGCTCCTTCACAGATGCAGAGTGTGCTTTTCAATGAGCACTTCTAGGAGAAAACTATGACTTCGACGTTTCAGGGAATTGAAATAGGGAAGAGGGCCGTTCATGTCCACCAGCAGGCTCTCAATACAACCGGCCACAACCTTTCCAATGCCTCCACAGAAGGCTACTCGCGGCAGCGGGTCGAGATTGTTCCCTTTGAACCCATATATCTTCCCGGCCTTAACCGCGAGGAAACTCCGGGACAGATAGGGCAGGGTACTGTCGTTGAGCGAATAGAGCGGCTTCGGGATCAACTTCTCGACAAGCGGATCGTGGCCCAGGCTTCAAATGAAGGCTACTGGACTAGCCGCGATCCCTATATCAGGATGATGGAACAGATCTACCTTGAGCCAGCAAATAACTCGATCCGCAGCAAGATGGATGCCTTCTGGGATGCATGGCAGGAACTTGCCACCTATCCTGCCGATACCGCCCCCAGAACTGCGGTTCTTGAACGGGGTAAGACGCTTATTGACGGCATTCATGGACGTTACAACTCTCTCAAAGGTCTCCAAAGCCAGGTAAACGAGGACATCAGGCTTACCGTAGACCGGGTAAACGAATTTTCCCGGCAGATAGCGGCTCTCAACAAGGATATTCAAAAGATCAAGGCCCAGGGAGATAATCCCAATGACCTCCTTGACCGCCGCGATCTCCTGGTGGACAAGCTTTCGTCAATTATTGATGTTACCATCGACAACCGCGATCCCGATGAATTCATGGTTCATACAGGGGGTATTGTCCTGGTTCAGGGCGGGATAGGCCGGCAGTTCAGCATGGAACACGGCATTGATACAGACGGTTTCTCCCGGATAACCTGGGCGGAAACCGGTCAGAACGCCCAGTTCAGAAGCGGGAGTCTTACGGCTCTGCTTGATCTGCGGGATATTACCATCAACGACGAGATTCAGACTCTCGACAACATGACGATGAACTTTGTCGATCTTGTCAACGAAGTCCACCGGGGCGCCTACGGTATTGATGGTACTACGGGTAACAATTTCTTCTCAGAATACCCCTTTGTCACCAATGTGAACGGTAATTACGACAGGGACGGGGACGGAACTTACGATTCAAGCTATATCTACCGGATCAACGGAACCAATGTCCTTGAGCCGAGGGCCCAGGTGGGCCTTGAAGGAAGAATAAGCCTCTCCGCCTCCGGTGGAAATGTGGAAATTCCCTATTACCCCACAGATACGGTGGAGGATATCGTCGGCAGGATCAATAATTCAGGGGCCGAAGTGGTAGCCAGGCTCAACAGGGAAGGGATGCTCTCACTCCGCGGAACAAGCGCCGCTTCTGTTGACGGAATGAGGGAAAACCCCGACTTTGTTATCCGCCATATTGAAGATTCAGGCCAGTTTCTCAACGGCTATGCGGGTCTTTTATCCGCTTCCGGCGCGGAAGGAGCCTATGATTGGGCCGCCGCGGATGCGGTCGCAGGGCTCCGGGGAGGACCCGAATCCTATGCCCTGGCTCCCATAGCCCATCCTTCAGGCTGGATTGAGGTAAACCCCGTCCTCATCAAGAGTCCTGTATCCGTGGCTTCAGGCTTTGGAGAGAACGGCAGGGCAGCCAATCCCGGCAATGGAGATGCGGCCGCGGCCATTGCCTCCATCAGGAACACCAGGGTAATGGTCGGGGAATTTGGAACCTTTGACGATTACTTTGCCGATGCGGTGGGTCGTGTCGGTATGCTGGGGGAACAGAGCGGCAAGGCTCTTGAAACAGAGAATCTAATCATGAAGCAGCTCCACGATATGCGGGAAGCCGTGTCCGGAGTGAATATCGACGAAGAATTATCCAACATGATCAAATATCAGCATGGCTACTCTGCGGCGGCCCGTTTTATCACCACGGTCAATGCCATGCTGGATACCTTAATTAACAGAATGGGTGTATAACCTGAGGGGTAAACCATGCGAAGAGTATCAACCGATATGCCGAATAATGACATGCAGTATTATCTGCGCCGTCAGGAAGAAGGGCTTAACAATATCCAGAACAGGATTGCAGGACAGACACGGATCAATGAGCTGCGGGATGATCCTCTGGCTGCAAGCCATGCGGTACGCTACGAATCTTATCTTGCGCGGCTTGAACGTTTTGAAAAAAACACCCAAACGGCCCAGGAACACTACAATATCGCCTATGCCTATATGAATGAGGCCAACGATGTTCTCCAGCGGATCAGGGAACTCAGTGTGACAGGAGCCAACGGCACCTTTGCCCCCGAAGACCTTAAGATGATGGCCTCGGAGATGAATGAGTTCCTCAAGGAACTGGTAGCCCTCTCCAATTCCACAGGCCCTGACGGAAAGCAGCTTTTTGCAGGCGACAAGGCCTTTACCGAACCGTTCCGGCCGGTGGAAGGCACCGTTCCCGGCGGCGGAGAACAGATGGTTCTGCGGGTGGAATACCGGGGCGCCGGGGCAGGCAGAAAGACCGAAATCAGCGATCATACCTATATAGATCTGGATCTGGGAGGCGGAGAAGTCTTTTGGGCAGAGAAGATGCAGGTACTCTCTACACAGGATGCAACAGATTACCGGGTGGGAACTGCCGGAGCCATCTATGTGGACGGCGTGGAAATTCCCGTACATCCCGGCGATACGGTTCATACAGTGGCCGCCAGGATCAATGAATCCGCAGCTCCGGTAAAGGCCTACATAGATCCTGAAACCAAGGGCCTTGCGCTGGAAGGGACAAGCGCTCACCTCATCCGGCTGGAAGACAGGGTAGGGCCCGACGGCAGCATAGACAGTGGCGCCCATGTCCTGAGGGATCTCGGACTTATCCGGGGAAACATGGACAACAATGCACCGAACTGGGGAGACGCAGCCAGGGTTTCAGGCGGTTCCATTTTTGATATGGTTATCCGTACCAGAGACGCCCTCTACCGGGGAGATCAGGAATTTGTAGGCAGTCAGGGCATAGGCGGCCTCGATCTTGCCATTAATAACCTCAGCGCAAGGATTGCCGAGCTGGGCAGCCGTCAGGAAAGGGCGGAAAACACCTGGAAACGGCTCAATGAGGAGATTCCCAATGTAACTGCCCAACTGGGCAGGGAATCCGGACTGGACATGGCGGATGCCGCTCTTGAACTGGGAATGATGGACTTTGCCCACAAGGCGGCTCTTCAAACTTCGGCAAAGATACTTCCTCCGACCCTGCTGGACTTTTTACGCTAAGACAGGATAATAGCGATAGGAGATACATGTGAAGGTTGCCACCAAACCCTACGGGCTCATCGAAGTAGATGAGCGGCAGAAGATTCATTTCCCCAAAGGGCTTTTCGGATTTGAAGGCATTAAAGATTACCTGCTCCTGGACGCGGATCGCCAGCCCTTTTACTGGCTCCAGGCTCAGGAAGTGGAACAGTTGGCCTTTATTCTTATCAATCCTTTCCTCTTCAGGCCGGATTATGAACTCAATATTGATGATGAAGAACTCAAGGCCATCGGCATAACCAGCGTGGACAAGGCACTGGTTTTTTCCATTGTGACCATGCTTTCCGGCAGCCCCATGACCGCCAATCTTCAGGGCCCCTTGGTGATAAACCGGGATACACATATAGGCCTCCAGGCAATACTTTCCGATTCCCGCTGGAAAACCAAGCACGATGTAATGGCGGAACTTGCCGCAGTGAGGCAATCCTGATGCTTATACTTTCGCGGAAAGTCAACGAAAAGATCATGATTGGAGAAGAGATTTCAATCTCCATCATCGACATACGGGGCGATCAGGTACGGATCGGGGTAGACGCCCCAAAAACAGTAAAGGTATTCAGACGGGAAGTGTTCGATGCGATCCGGGCGGAAAATAAGGCCGCCTCGGAATCCACACCGGTGTTCCCGGAATTCGATTTCGGAGCCAAGCGCGAGTCCCTGTAATCAGTGTCTGTCCATAAAGCCGGTTACTTTATTAACCTGAAAATTGAAACAAGCCTCATGTTTTTCCGAAGCTAATCGGCATTATCGTCATAAATTTTCTTGAAATCCTCGGATATAGAATGGAAAACCTCAATAAGAGAGGGGTCGAAGTGGGTTTCTTTCTCTTCCATCATCTTGTTTTCCGTTACTTCATGGCTTAATGCAGGTTTGTAACTTCGTTCCATGCGGAGAGCATCGTAAACATCGGCAATGGTAACAATCCTGGCCGCCAGAGGAATCATTTCACCCTCAAGCTGGAATGGATATCCGGAACCATCCCAGCGTTCGTGGTGGGAAAGGGCAATCTCCTTGGCCATGGGATTGGGGTAGGTAGAAAGGATAAAGGCGCCGTTCTTGGTATGCTCCCGCATTACCGTCCATTCCCAGTCCGAAAGGGGGCCTTCCTTGTTCAGAATATCATCCGGGGTGCCAATCTTCCCAACGTCATGCATGGAAGCAAGAAAACCGATATTGTCGATAAAATCGGCGTCAATGCGCTTGTATTTTTCATTGCCGGAACGGTACAGCTCTTCGGCAAGCCGGGCTGAATAGTAATTCACCCTGGTAATGTGTTTACCGGTATCGTTATCCTTGAGTTTTGAAGCCTCAAGGAGGCTGAGGAAGACAGCCCGGAGCAATGCTTTGTTTTTTTCGGTAACGTCATCGAACATCACCACAAATATATCAGGCTGCTTTTTTTCGAGTTCAAGCGGAAAAATGTAAGTCCGTACCTGTACCGATACCACATCCCGGCTTTTTATCCGGGCTTCCCCTTTCCAGGAAAAGCCGTTTTCCCCGGAGAGCAGGGTTTCCCTGATCTTGCGTATCTCGTCCATATCAAAGAATTTGCCAAAGATATCAATAAAGTATTTGCCTTCCAACGCAAAAAAACCGATGAACAGATGTTCACAGGCCGGATTGGCATAGAGAATTTTCATTTTTTTGTTGATGAAAAGTACAGGGAAGGTGCTTTCTTCAAAAGC
>JAITES010000175.1 GCA_031281925.1 Treponema sp.
TGCAATCCGAAAGGTCTGTATTCTTTTTGTCTTTTGTTTTGGCCTGTCTTCCGGTCTCTTTGCCCAAAAGGTGGAGATAAAACTGGCCTCGTCCCTGCCCAGGAACTCGGACTGGGGGATCATTCTTGACCGCATCGCGGCGGAATGGATCCAGGTGACCAACGGGGAAGTTGAACTCAAGGTCTTCCATCAGCGGGCCGGTTCCGAGGACGACTATCTTAAATGGCTGCGGCAGGGCCGGTTTGAGGCGGCAATCTTCACCTCCAGTGCGCTCTACTCCATCGCCCCGGAGATCATGGCTCTGTCCATCCCCTTCCTGATCCGGGATAACGATGAATTTGACGCGGTATTAAAGGAAGTAAGGCCTTTTCTTGATACCAAAATTGAAGAAAAGGGTTTCAAAAACCTTGCATGGGCCAAGGCGGGCTGGGTAAAAATCTTCTCCCGCACTCCTGTCTATACTCCCGACGATCTCCGCAGGATCAAGATAGCCACCAGCCCTGCGGACAAGAAACTTGCCGACGCGTTCAAGGCCATGGGTTTCCAGTTGGTCGGGGCCAGTATAAACGAAGTTCCCCAGTTTCTCGCGTCCCGGCGTATCGATGCGGTTTACCAGAGTCCCATTGCCGTCCAGGCCACCCAGCTTTACAAGGTTGCCGACAACATGAGTTCCATCAATCTGGCGCCCTTTATGGGGGGCATACTCATGAACCGGAAAGGCTGGGAGAGCATTCCCCAGCGTCACCAGGCAAGGCTCCAGGGGATTGTCCAGAAGGCGGGAATCGAAATAGAAACTTCTTTCCAGAAACGGGAGGCCGAGTCCATTGAAGCCATGAAGAGGGACGGGGTACACTACAACCAGTCCACGCCCGATCAGGTGAATCTGTGGTATCAGGATATGCAGGACAGGCTCCCCGATATGGTAAACAAAGGCATCTTCAATAAAGAAATGTATGAACGGATCAACCAAATACTTGCAAACTACCGGAGGAGCCGTTGAAAGAAAAAGCAGTTGAAACATCAACTGAATCTTCGGGTATGGCTTCACCTGCCGGGGCAGGTCCGGTTGAGCCGCCGGGTGAACATCCGGGTGGGGCAAGAGGCGTTTTTTACACGATAGAAAATGCGCTTTGTATCGTTTCCCTTGTGCTTCTGGCTCTGCTTCCCGCTTCCGAGGCCGTAGCCCGTATCTTCTTCAGCAAGGGCGTTCCCGGCTCTTCCGCCCTGGGGATGCACCTGCTCCTTGTGTCGGGTCTGCTGGCGGGAATGATCACCACCCGGAAGGAAGAGCATCTTTCCATCGCCCTGGTGCAGTACTTTTCCAAAGAGAATTTCAAACGGCAGCTCAAGATCTTTACCAATCTGCTTTCAGCCCTGGTTTTGACTGCCGTAGCATGGACAGGCCCTGCCTTTATCAGGATAGGTCTTGACGGGGAACTGCAGGGTTTTATCCCGGACAGGGTTTTTGCGCTGGTAATCCCGGTGGGTTATGGGATCATGGCGATTCGTTTTGCCCGGCGCACGGGTCTTAAGGGCCGGCTGAGGATCTTGCCTGCGGCGGCCATTGTACTGGGAACGGTTTTGAGCCTTCCTTCGATTCTCAAGTTCTTCTATGAATTTGATATTCCGGCCTGGGGGGAAAATTTTTCTCTGTTTCTCCATCAGCTTTCCCTTGTTCTAAAAACCCCGGCGGTAATAATCCTGCTTCTGGCGGCCCTGGCGGGAACCCCCCTCTTTGTGGTGATGGGCGGCCTCGTGCTCCTCCTCCTTGAGGCGGCGTCTATCCCGGTGGATGTGGTGGCTACGGATATTTACTCCGCGCTGACCAACGACAGCATCATCGCCATACCGCTTTTTACCCTGGTCGGTTTCTTTCTCTCGGAAAGCCACGCCGGAGAACGGCTGGTAAAGACTTTCCGCAGCCTCTTTTCCTGGCTTCCCGGCGGGATGATCATCGCCACGGTGATCCTCTGCGCCTTTTTTACTTCCTTTACCGGCGCTTCCGGGGTTACGATCCTTGCGCTGGGTGGAATTCTCTATTCGATACTGTCGGAACATGTAAAGTACCCGGAAAAATTTTCCATCGGCCTTTTGACCAGCGTGGGAAGCGTAGGCCTCCTCTTCCCGCCGAGTCTTCCCCTGATCCTTGTGGGGGCCATGACCCAGACCAGTGTGTTCAAGATGCTTGCAGGGGGGATCATCCCCGGCATAATCCTGGTAATCGCGGTAATCATCTTCGGTGTGGTCATTTCTCTCAAGACAAAGATCCCCCGGGAGCCTTTCAACGTAAAGCATGCCCTCTCCTCCCTCAAGGGGTCGGCGCTTGAGATCATTCTTCCCTTCTTCCTTGTGGGAGGCTACTTTACCGGTTTCCTCTCCCTCGTGGAAATTGGAGCCGCGGCAATAATCTATATCTTTATAGCCGAGATTCTCATATACCGGGACATTTCCATGAGGGAAGTGCCGCGAATCTTCCTCAAGGCGGTGCCGATTGTCGGCGGGGTGCTGGCGATTCTGGCCTTTTCGCAGTCTCTTTCCTACTATATTGTGGACACCAACGCGCCGGCAAACCTGGCGGACTGGATGCAGCAGACGATACAGTCCAAATATGTTTTCCTTATTTTGCTTAATCTTGCCCTTCTCGTGGTGGGCTGTCTCATGGACATTTTCAGCGCAATCCTCATCGTATTGCCCCTGATTGGGCCTCTGGGGGCCGCATACGGCGTGGATCCGGTGCATCTGGGGATCATTTTCATAACCAATCTTGAAGTCGGCTTCCTTACCCCCCCTGTAGGGCTCAACCTTTTCCTGGCAAGCTACCGTTTCAAGAGGCCTTTCGTGGATATATGCCGTTATGTGTTCCCCTTTCTCCTCATTCAGCTTGTGGTTGTGCTGCTGGTAACCTATGTTCCGGCCCTGTCCATGTATCTGGCTCAGTTTTTTTAGGAGACCTATATGAGCGATGAATTGATGAAGAAGGTCAACGAATCCATTGCCGCTATCCGCGGCAAGACTTCCATTAAACCGGAACTGGCTCTTGTTTTGGGTTCGGGACTGGGGCCTCTGGCGGATCAGATTACGGAACCCTGCAGTATTGCATATACCGAGATACCCCACTTCATGAAGAGCACCGCTCCGGGGCACGAAGGAAGGCTGATCCTGGGTTACTTTGCCGGGAAACCGGTTCTCTGTATGCAGGGACGTTTCCACTACTATGAAGGCTACAGTCAGAAGGAGATTACCTACCCGATACGGGTCATGGCAAAGCTGGGGATCCGGACGCTGATCCTTACCAATGCCTGCGGGAGCCTGAAACGGGAATTTTGTCCCGGCGACATCATGCTTATCACCGATCACGTCAATTTTACCGGCATGAATCCCCTCATCGGGCAGAATGAAGATGAGTTCGGCCCCCGTTTTCCCGACATGTCCAGGATCTATACCCCGGAATTGCTGAAACTCTGCCGGGAAACCGCTGAGGATATGGATATGGATCTCCGGGAAGGCGTCTATCTGGGTTACTCCGGCCCAAGCTTCGAGACTCCGGCGGAGATCAGGCTTTTTCAGAGTTGGGGGGCAAGCGCTGTCGGCATGTCTACCGTGGCGGAGGCGATTGTCGCCCGGCACTGCGGCCTAAAGATCCTCGCCCTCTCCTGCCTCACCAACATGGCGGCGGGCATCCTTGACCAGCCGATCACCGCCGAGGAAGTGGTTGAGGCTGCCAATGGCGCCGGAGAACGTTTCCGCCGCCTCCTCAGCGAAGTCATAAAACGAATATAGGAAAATATGCATTTTACGGATGACGCAGAGTACTGGATAGAAAAACTCAGGCTGAAGGGCCATGCCGAAGGGGGTTGGTATAGGGAGATCTGGAAAGGGGGCCTGGAAATTCCCGCGGCGGCCCTGCCTGCGCCTTACGGGGGCAGCCGTCCCGCTTCAAGCCTCATCTACTACCTCCTCCGGGATAAAGAAACATCCGCCTGGCACAAACTGAGATCCGCAGAGATCTGGACATGGCATGCAGGCGGCGTTCTGGAGCAGAGCCTGGGGGGCAGCGGGGAAAGCCCCGCGGAAACTTCCGTACAGTTAATCGGGCCAAATCCCGAGGCCGGGGAAAGCTTCCACGCGGTTATCCCTCCGGATACCTGGCAGACCACAAGGATTCTCAAAGGGGACTTTGTCCTTGTTTCCTGCATCGTATCTCCGGCCTTCAGCCCGGAAGATTTCTCTTTCCCCCCGGAATGAACTTGACCGATAAATTCCCCCACTTAAAATTTTGTGGAATATTTTAGCCGTGTGAGGAGGCTGGCAGATGGTTATTGATGAGTTTTCCCTAAAAGGCAGGATTGCCGCGGTTACCGGGGCGAACAAGGGTCTGGGCCTCTCCATGGCTCTTGCGCTGGCGGAGGCAGGCGCGGATATCGTCGCCCTTACCCGCACAACCGCGCCGGAACTGGAAGAAGGCGTCCGCTCCCTGGGGAGGCGCTATGAGCG
>JAITES010000269.1 GCA_031281925.1 Treponema sp.
GGCGTTCATGGCGCTGGACCCGTTTTTTGCCATGCGTTTTGCCAGGGGCATGTCCGCCCTGGGGAGGCTGTAGGCGCCCCATGCATCAAAACCTATCAGCACAACTTTTGTCTTATTGCTCATTTTCTACTCCAAACCTTTATTCATTAAGGTATTCTGCAAAACCTGATAAAATTTCGGATCCCGCAGCAGGGGAAGGAGGGCGGGCATTACATAGAGCCACCCGGTCAGATTCTCCTTAAGAACCCTGTACTGCTTTGATGCCGGGTCAATCTTCATTTCTCTCCTCCGCAAAAAATACTCTATAATTTTATAATAATGTCCATCAAATTCAAATGTCAAGACAAATACAGATAATAATACAAAAAAGTTGATATAAAACTGAGTTAATCTAGTCAAATGATTGGCATAGTTACATTTTACTGTTGCCTTTTTTGGTAATTACGGCTTAAGAGTGATGCAAGCAGGGCCGCGGCGCATATAACAATCCAGCCGTTTATGATCCCCTTCCACCCGGACTTATCCATAATAAAACCGGTAAGGGGGCTGGAAAGGGCGGCGCCCGCATATACCGAGCAGTCCAGAAACCCCGCCACGGAGGAAACCCGCCGTTCCTTGTTAAAATAGATGGGCATAAACGCGGTGATCATGTTATTGACTGCCAGGAACAGTGCAAAAAGGCCGAAGAAAGCGATGTCTACGACCAAATGGTTAAGATTCATGCCCACCCTCAGGAGAACCGAAAAGGCAAGGGTAAAAAACAGGAAGAAGCTGATGGTATATTTTGCCTGATAATTGAAGACCCGGTTCATGAAGGCGCTGCCGGCAAGGGCTATCAGGTTCATCAGGGGGACAAAAGACATAAAGTAGAGGGCCTTTTCCAGGGGAAGGGACTGATAATCGACAAAAAAGCTGGGCCCCCAGAGGGTCATTCCCTCTTTTACGCTTCCGTTCAGCAGGGCTATGAGGCCAATCATCCAGAGTCTGTTCCGCAGAACAAAATCCGGAATATCCCTGAGATCTCTCCGTGGTTCCCCCTGGCGCGGCACAGGTTCCTGGCCGGTCATGGCATGATAGTTCCGGAATATGGCAAACCATAGCGCCGAGATAAGGATGAGGATACAGCCGGGGATCAGGAAAACCATCCTCCAGCTAAGGCTGACGGCCATTTTCCCCACCAGGGTATAGGAAAATAGGTAGCCGAAGATGGCGGAACTTGCAAAAAACAGGGTGATTTTCTGGAGTTGCTTCTGGGGAGTCGCCTCCGACACCATGCGTACCATGGGCCCCCAGAGCATGGACTGGGCGTAACCGTTTAAGGACCAGAAAATGCACAGGAAAACGATTCCCTTTGAAAATCCGAAAAAAACATTACACAGGCCTGCGGCAAACAGGCCGAAACCGACAAAATAGCGGGGATCGATGACATCGCCGATGAAGCCGTTGATAAGCTGGCCCACCGCATAGGCCACAAAGAAGCACAGCGCAATCATACCCAGGGATATATTCGAATACCCAAGGGTATCGTGCAGGTTCGGAAGGATGATGGACAGGTTGATCCTCCCGAAATAGGCGGTCACATAGGCTAACCAGCACATGCCGCCTATGAACCAAAAACCATAGGAGTCTTTTATAAAGCGCCGTCCCGGAAAAGGCACATTTCTTTCCGTACCATTGTTTATTACCATCATTTATTGTAATTATATCATTATTTAGACAAAATTGTAAGAGTATTCTGTGTATTTTTGCATGTTTTTTGTAAGGTATTGGCATCATTACAGGAGTAATTGTATAGTAAAGAAAACATGCAGCAGGAAAGAAGAAACGACATAGTCTTCAAAATACGCAAATCCCGAATCGTCAAGGTCAACGATCTTATGGATGAGTACCATGTCTCCATTGAAACCATCAGGCGGGATCTGGAGTTCCTCGAATCCGAGGGCTATTTAAGAAGGGTTTACGGCGGCGCGGTTCTTAACGATTTTTACCGGCCCGAACAGGCTCTCTCCCAAAGGGAACAAACGAATTATCTGCAGAAACAGGCTATAGGCAAGCTTGCCGTGGACTTTATTGAGGACGGGGACACTATCTATATTGATTCCGGCACTACCACCATAGAACTTACCAAGCATCTGGGAGAGAAGAGGAATCTCACCATAATAACCAACGCGCTCCTGATTGCCCGGGAAGCAATGATCTCCAACTACGACTGCCGGGTGATAATGCTCGGCGGAGAACTGCGCCGCAATGAACTGGCCACATCAGGGACCGGAACTACGGCGGATCTCAATAATTTTTACATGACCAAGGCTTTTTTAAGCGCCGGCGGCATCAGCCTTAAATCGGGCGTAACCGAATACGATTTACACGATGCCGAAAACAGACGCCTGATACCCCGGCGGGCCGAAAAAATCATTATGCTGGCGGACTACAGCAAATTCGGCATAACCACCATGAATTATATCATGCCCATAGAAGACATTTCCGTGCTTATAACCGACTGGAATGTCCCTGAAAGCGTACTTGAACCGTACCGTTCAAGGGGCATAGAAATACACGTTGCCCAGCCGCTGTAGACAGAGCGCCTTAAAATGATCTGTCCATTGCTATGAATACTGCTCGGAAATAGCCTGGAATTTGTTCTGAATTTCGATGAGGGCATCGGTTATGATCGGATCAAACTGGGTGCCCCGGCCGTCGGTGATGATCTTGACTGCCTCGACGTAAGGGATGGCCGCCTTGTAGACTCTGGCGCAGACAAGGGCGTCGTAGACATCGGCGAGAGAGGCAAGGCGGGCAGCCAGGGGAATTTCTTCTCCCTTGAGCTGGCGGGGATAGCCTTTACCGTCCCAGCGTTCATGGTGGCCGTAACAGATTTCTTCGCAGTGTTTCAGGTACATTGATGAATTGACATCTCCCAATTCCCCGATAATTTCCTTTCCGCGGGTGGTATGGGTTTTCATCACCTCATATTCTTCGGGGTCAAGGCGGCCGGGTTTAAGAAGTATCCGATCCGGTATGGCGATCTTCCCAACGTCATGGAGGGCCATGGATTTTACAATAATATCCGGCTGAAGGGCCAGGATCTGTTCTGAATAAGAAGAGTTTGTCGTGATAAGGTGATCCGCCAGCGCGCCGACATACAACTGGGTACGCTTGACATGTTCGCCCGATTCCAGATCCCTGTGTTCAATAACGTTTGCAAGGCCCTGAAGGGCATTATCAAGGGTTCTGGTGGCCTCGGCCGTCTTTTCCGCGACCATTGCTTCCAGGTTATCACTGTAATTTTTGAGATCTACCTGGTTCCGTACCCGGAGCTTTACAATTTCTGCGGTAAAAGGTTTGGAGATAAAGTCTACGGCCCCCGCAGCCAGGGCATCACTTTCCGAATCGGAAGTGGTGATAAAAATAACGGGAATGCGTTTCAGCGCCTCATCGCCCTTCATGATCGTGAACATCTCGTAACCGGTCATTTCGGGCATAAAAACATCAAGGAGTATGATCTTGGGGAGTATGGGGCTTTTCCGAAGCACTTCCAGCGCTTCCTTACCGTTACTGGCGGTAAGGACCTGGTAGCTGTCCTTGAGGATCTCCTCAAGGATCATGACATTCATTTCAACATCATCAACTACAAGAACAGCCGGCAATCTGTCAGAGGAATCAGGCATTCTGAGCTATCACCTTATCAATTTCTCTTATGGTTTCATCAAAGGCAGCCTGAACCTTCCCCAGTTGATCGGGAGCCACATTGCGAGCCTTGATCTGGGTTTCCAGTTCCAGCACCTGCCTGTTGAGTTCTACCAAAGACAGATTGGCGGAGGCTCCCTTTATGGTATGAGCGCTTACCTGGGCTGCTTCCATGTCTCCGGACGCAAGAAGAGTACTTAACTCGGTCATCTTTACATCAAAACCGGTTTTGAATTGTGTCAAAAGTTTTATATAGAGCTTGACATTATTAACAACCCGTTTTACACCATCATTAAAATCAATATAGACAATATCTCCTTCGGCCATGCCGATCCTCCTTACGGAATCCTTTTCTCACATTGGAAGCTGTCCAAAAGATTCAGCCCTGAGACATATCTATATTACTTAAAAAAATACCTGTCGTCCATACCTTTTTATAAAAATCTTCTAGAATCGCAGTTTGACCCTGGTGTCAAGATTAAAATAGGAGCCTGCGCTGCTTCCCGGCGGCAGGGGCCCCAGTTCACCCCTGTTCCCGTCCCCCCGGAAGAGATCGCTGTCCATGGGCATCTGCGCCGAAAGGCTTAAGGTGAGGCCCTGAAAAAGATCGTGTTCCGCACTCAGCATTGGGGTAAAGGAGAGATCATCGAAGAGCGAAACCAGAGAAGCCGTAAGGGTTGTATAATCGTTGAGTATATAGCTCAGCGAAGTAAACAA
Organism: Treponema sp.; assembly: GCA_031281925.1. GTDB lineage: Bacteria > Spirochaetota > Spirochaetia > Treponematales > Breznakiellaceae > JAIRNJ01. Next base: position 4,405 of record JAITES010000269.1, read on the forward strand.
ATAGTTTTCATTTGAAAAGCCCAGAACATTTCCGCTGTTGATCGAGGTTGATGAGGCCGCCCCGTTATAGAGGTATTCTGCCATAGCAATAAATTTTCCTTCATAAAAAGAATAATCAAAACCTGCCCCCGCAGAAAGGCCGTCCACAGAACTGCCGGCTTCCGGGTTTGCGGTGTAAAGCATGTCGAAGACCCAGCCGAGGATCATGTCCGCCTTGACCGAAAGGCCGGCCCGGTGGAGTCCCTGAGCCGAACCGGGCCGGGGGGACTCGGTGGCGTAGAGGGTCTGGACACTGAACTTCTCCCAGTGCCGTTCCACGGAAAGGCCTCCCAGCCCTCCCGAACCGTCTACCGCAAAGGGGTTCTTTGGAGAGGCGCCAAAAAAGAAAAGTTTTGTCTCGTCTTGCGGGTACCAGGCCAGACCCGCCCCCAGCACGCCGCGGGGCCGGGAATCGGGGAACAGGGGGTTTCTGGGATTGAGGAAGTCCGAAGAACCCCATACCTGACCATAACCGAAGGGGATGCGCATGAGGCCGCCGTCAAAATCAAGGCTCCCCCCGCTGACGCGGAAGTAGAGCCGTTCAAGTTCCATTCCCGCAATGTAGTGTTCCCCGCTCACATAGGATGAGGGCGCCAGGCCTTCCTGCTCCTGGTAGAGTCCCCAGGCGGAAGCGTTTTGGGCCGGATAACCCGCCGCGGCAATGAAGTTTAAGGCCCCGTAAAAGATCGCCCGGTCCCTCAGCCGCGCCTGTAAGCGGAGGTTGGCGTATTCTTCAAGCCCGTAGTAGAACCGGGATGCGTCCCCCGCTCCGGCGCCCATGATGACACTGGAATCCAGAAGCCCGGACACGGAAATTCCCCCGGCGTCCTGGGCAAAAAGTGTATGACTCAAGTCCGCAAAACCGGTAAACACCGCGAGAAAAAAAATACATGCCGTTCCGGCAAGCTTTCCGGTAGATTTCCACATGGTTCCGCTCCTCCTGTTATTGGGCCTTCCCCGGCATCTCTTCGTCAGCGCTGCAGGTTTCTCGTGCTGAACACCGAATCTGCAATGGGCTTATCCATGATCACATTCCGCATGATCATGGTAGTTTTACTGTTTTTCCGCAGAAGGTCGCGTATTTCGATTTCCACGGGAAAACGGCGGCCGCCGAAAACTTCCACTTTGACCAGATTGTATTCCTTCAGCTTTGCGCCGGAGAGGGCAAAGAGTTCGTAGTGTATACAATCGCCTGAGGATTTTTCCACCCATATCTTCCGCTTGGGATAGCTTTCCGTCCTCTTTTTTGCACTGAGGTCGAGAAGCCAGCAGTCTCTCCCTTCCCATGTTTCGGAGCCGGAGACTGCCGCATTGTAGCGTACCGAAAGTTTTTCGTTTTCGATGGTGTCCTCATAACTCATGTCGGAACCCATCATCGACTCTTTCAGCATGTGGCCGGAGATGAGCATAACTTCTTCCGTATCGGGGGAGTACACATAAAGTCTGGCGCCCTTCTTGAGGTACTTGGTCCCCCTGTCTTCGGGATTCACAAACTCGATAAAACTATCGCTGTTCTCCCGGGCCCAGGCTTTCATGTTTTTTACATAACGGCGGTTCTGGTACTCAATGATCATGTCACTTTCATACTCAATGGTAGTGAAGATCTCGTTGTCGTCGATACGGTCAAGCAATTCCGCCGCCGTGGGTGTTTGAGCGAAAACCGCCTGAACACCCGAAAACGATACGCATAAAACCATTAACAAAACTATTCTTTTCATAACAAAGCTCCTGTAAAAATCCTCATCTTCTCAATGCCTCCACCGGTTCCACGAACGCGCTTCTAAGCGAGGGGAACAGTGTGCATATCGAAGCTATTATTACGCCGAAGAAAAAGCCCTGGAGCAGGATTGCCGGATCGAAGGCAAGGGTTATGGTTCCCGACATGGGGAATTCCTTCATGCCGCCGCCTGTGAAGAGGTCCAGTTTCAGGGGGAAGAAGGAAAAACCCAGAGTCACAAGGCCCCCCAGGACGCAGCCCGCCAGCGATCCCAGGACGCCGAGAAACACGGCTTCGAAGAAAAACACCCGGACGATCTCGCCGCGGCTCATCCCCAGGCTCCCCATCATGCCGATCTCCTTGATCCGCTCGTGGATGATCATCACCACCGTGTTGACGATGAGGAAGCTCGCCACGATGAGGAACACCAGGTACACCACCACAAATATCATCATGCTCTGCTGCATCATCAGTACAAAATAGTTGTCCCGCCAGTCCCGGACCACATCCCCCTCCCCCAGCAGGGTCTTGAAGGCCGCGGTCAGCGCCCGGCTCCGGGAGGCATTTTCCGCGTAGATGAAGAACTGCTGCGTCCCCTCCCCCAGCACGAGGAGCCGCTGGAGCCGGCTAAAGTCAACGATGATCGCATCCTCGTCATACTTGAGGTAATCAAACTGAAAGATACCCGTAATAACCGGGCTCCACATCTTGTCGGAAAACTGGGCCGACACGGTTTTGAGGGGCAGGCGGTCGCCCACCCGGAGCCCCGCCTTTTCCGCCATTCTGACCCCGATGGCGCACTCATTGGCGTCCGGTTCCGGGTAGCGGCCCTCCAGGAGGCCCGAGTCCCGGCGGGTAAGGTTAAAATTGTTCAGCTCCAGTTCATCCTGTACTTTGATGCCCCACAGGAATGCGTGCTTCACCGTACTGTCCTGGAGTGTGGCGTAGGCCGTAATCCGGGGAAGGGCCGCCTTCACCCCGTCCATACCCAGGGCAAGGCGCTCCAGTTCCGCCACCGGGCGGCCTTCGGCAAGGGGAAACCAGACCGGGTAATACTCCTTCTCCGCCTCGTAGCGTTCAGAGACCGCTCTCACGTG